>CAMAWS010000029.1 GCA_945861845.1 Candidatus Sulfopaludibacter sp. SbA3
GGAGTTTCCATTCGGATGCTTCGCTGCTTTCGTTCCAAGGACAATCCTCAATATGCGATTAGTTCCGTGACCTTTGCTCGAAGTTCCTCGACGGATGGGAGCATTTCGTCTTCGAGGGACAAGGCGGAAGGCACAAAACAATCTCTGGCGCCCAGCCGGAGAATCGGCGCGTCCAGATGTTCAAAACACCGTTCCGCGATGCGCGCGGCAACCTCGGCTCCCCAGCCCAGGGTTATGGAGTCTTCGTGGAGCACCAGGACGCGGTTTGTCTTTCGCACGCTGTTGAACACCATCTCATCGTCCATCGGAACAATCGTACGCAGGTCGATGACTTCCAGATCGAACTCTTCGGCGATTTCCATGGCCGTATAGACCGTCGCTCCCCAGGTGACAATTGTCGCGGCGTTCCCACTCCTCTTGATCCTGCCCTTGCCAAACGGGATCACATAATCCGCGCCAGGGTCCGGCGATTTCGCCGTGATGTGCCGGTAGAGCCTCTTGTGCTCGAGGAAAATTACGGGATCGTCGCAGCGCGCCGCGGTCTTGATGAGTCCTTTCGCATCCTCGGCATTGCTCGGAAAGCAGATGTACCAGCCCGGTGTGTGGGCATAAAACGTCTCCGGGCAGCAGGAATGAAACGGTCCGCCTTTGATCCGGCCGCCGCAGGCAATACGAATCACCATGGGATTCTTCCATGTTCCATTGCTGCGCCATCGTAGTGTCGGAATCTCATTGCGCATCTGCATGAATGCCGGCCAGGCATAGTCGGCAAACTGGATTTCAACGATGGGTTTGTATCCTCCAATCGCCATTCCACCGGCAACACCGGCAATGCTGGCTTCGGCCAGCGGCGAATTCTGGACGCGGTCGGGATACAACGTGCTGAGCCCGCGGGTCACACCGAACACTCCGCCTTTGGGGTCTGCGATGTCTTCACCCCACATGACGATCTTTGGATTGCGTTCCATCTCTTCGCGCAATCCGCGATTGATCGCCTCGATCATCGATATGGTATCGGTCGAAGCATAGTTTGGCGCCGGCTCTGGAAACGAAGGGACGGCGTCGCTAAACACAAATGACATAATGCGCCCGACCGCAGGCTGGGGCTGGGCGTCTGCTTCGTCGGACGCGCGGTCGATCTCAGCCTGGATCTCCGTGCGGATTTGCGCGACTTGTTCTTCGGTGTAGATTCCATTCTTTAACAGATATCGCTCGGTCTGCAGAAGCGGATCGCGCTTCCGCAATTCCTTCATTTCAGCTTCGGAGCGGTACTTCATCTGGTCGTCTGACGAAGAGTGCGATTCCATGCGAATCACGTCGGCTTCGATCAACACGGGCCCTCCGCCCATCCGCATTTTCTCAATGATGGGAGGAAGCAGGTTATACAACGGTTCGTACCATGTGCCTTCGATTCGATATGACGGCATGCCGATTCCAAAACCCTCGGCCATGTCTTTGATGGACGAATGGGTTTGCGCAATTTGAGGAACGCTGATCGCGTAACCGTTGTTTTGAATGAGAAACAACACCGGCAGCTTTTCGCGCGTCGCCCAGTTCAGAGCCTCGAAAAATTCACCTTCACTGGTGGCGCCTTCGCCCGAAGATACGTAGACAACCGCGCCCTTGCCTTGCTTCTTCGCCGCCTTGGCCGCGCCGACGGCAATCAGATACTTCGTGCCGGTGCAAGCCGTGCCGGAAACCAGGCGCAGATCGAGGGAAGAGAAATGCTCCGGCATGTTCCGCCCATTGGAACTGGGATCGCCTTCGCGGCTCAGCATGTGAAGGAAAATGTCTTTGGCCGGCATGCCCAGCGCATAGGCAACAGCCTTTTCGCGATAGTAGGTGAAGAACCAGTCCAGCCCGGGCTTCATCAACATCACCGTTCCAATCTGGACTTTCTCGTGGCCGCGCGTGGAAGCGTGAAATGACACCTTCCCCTGCCGTGCCAATATCTTCAGGCGCTCTTCGATGAAATACACGCCAAGCATCTTTCGATAGAGTTCGATGGCGACGGGATCGGGGACAGAACTCTGGATGGACTCCTTGCTCTTCTCGTCCATGGGAAAGCCTCCTGCTTTCATTGTGGCACATGAGGGGCGGTTACATCGGCGCGGAAGGTTTCGCGCGCAGAAACTGGAGATCGATCGACGTTCCTGGAATTTCAATACGGCTCAGACCGGAGGCTTACGTGAGGCCTGAAGAGGGAACAAGAACAATGCTATATCCGCTCCTCGTCTCCTCAGCGGTCGTGGGTCACTTTGAAATATCGCAATTAGCCGCGGAGCGGCGAAAGAACTTAGCCACGGGCGTCAGCCCGTGGTCGACTGAACGAACATCAGCACTGCAGGTGCGACATAACGCGATACTTGCATGTTGTGTCGCCCCGTTGGGGCTGGGCATAACCTGCTATCTGAATCCACGGGCTTACGCCCGTGGCTAACACTGTTTCGCCGCGTCGCGGCTTTTGTGCTGCAAACCAAGAAGGGGTTGCGGTGCGCGAAAAGTCAGAGTGACTCACTACCTCCTCAGCAGTTTTATTGTCTGCCTGTTTCCGCGCTGATATAGTTTCGGCCGCATGTCCATTACAGCAGGAACCATATTGGGCTCCCATGAAATCATCGCCTTGCTCGGTAAAGGCGGGATGGGAGAGGTGTATCGCGCCCGCGACAGGAAGCTGAAACGTGAGGTTGCGATCAAGATCCTGCCCGAAGAATTCGCGCGCGATCATGACCGGCTGAGCCGGTTCCAGCGTGAAGCCGAAGTTCTCGCATCGCTCAATCACACCAACATTGCGGCCATCTACGATCTCCAGGAGGCCAACGGCTTCCGCTTTCTCGTTCTTGAACTCGTTGAAGGCGAGACGCTCGCCGAGCGCATCGCGCGCGGGCCTGTTCCTGTGGATGAGGCGCTCGGCATCGCGAAGCAAATCTGCGAAGCGCTCGAAGCCGCACACGAAAAAGGGATCATTCATCGAGATTTAAAACCCGCCAACGTGAAAATCCAGCCGGACGGCAAGGCGAAGGTCCTCGACTTCGGGCTCGCTAAAGCTCTGGAAATCGGTCCGGCAGACGTATCGCTGTCCAACTCTCCGACGATGAGCCTGGCCGCAACCAACGCGGGCGTGATTCTGGGAACGGCGGCTTACATGTCGCCGGAGCAGGCGAAGGGCAAGAAGGCGGACAAGCGGGCCGACATCTGGGCTTTAGGAGTCGTCCTCTACGAGATGCTCACGGGGCGGATGATGTTCTCGGGCGAAACGGTGTCGGAGACCATGGCGGCGGTCATGATGAAAGAACCGGACTGGGGCGCGCTTCCCGCGGACACGCCATCACGCCTGCGCGACCTGTTGCGCCGTTGTCTGGTCAAGGAACCGCGAAATCGGGTGCGCGACGCCGGCGACGCCCGAATCGCGATCGAGGAAGCCATCGCGTATTCGGACGTGGTTGCGCCTGCTGGAGATGCCTCGCGGTCCGCGTTACCGGCATCGCGTCCGCTCTGGCGCCGCGTCTTCCCGGCCGCCGCCATGCTTGCCGTTATCGTTGCGGCCGTTTACATCGCCACCATCCCGCCCATGGCACAGCCCGGGGTGATGCGTTTTTCCGTCGACCACCCGGACGAAGCCAATTTCAGCGACGCCTTCACCGGAGTCCTTTCACCCGATGGGCAGCGCATCGCGTTTGCCGCGCGGGACGAGGCCGGAAAAGTTCTCATCTGGATTCGAAGCCTCAGTTCCTTCACGGCGCAGCCCCTGACGGGAACCGACGGCGCGACCGATCCTTTCTGGTCGCCGGACAGCCGCTTTCTCGGTTTCTTTGCGGACGGAAAGCTGAAGAAGATCGAAATATCGGGAGGTCCGCCGCAAACCTTGTGTGCGGCAGGAAACGGCCGTGGCGGCGCATGGAACGCGGATGGCGACATTATTTTTTCCCCGAGCACTAACTCACCTCTGTTTCGTGTATCGGCGGAAGGCGGCGAACCGGAGCCGGCGACTACGCTGGACTCCAAGAGCTCCGAAGCAAGTCATCGCTGGCCGTCCTTTCTGCCCGACGGACGGCGCTTCATCTACAAGATCAACGCGACAGGAGAGGCAGATGGAGTCTATGCCGGTTCGCTCGACTCCGATGAAAAGAAGCGATTGCTCACCGCCACCGGCAATGCTGTGTTCGCATCCGCTGGATACCTTTTGTTCTTACGAGAAGATACGCTCGTCGCTCGTGCGTTCGATCCGAAGCGGCTCGAATTTACGAGTGAAGCCGAGCCGGTGGCGGAGCACATCGCGGCCTTCAATAACCTGGGTTCGTTTTCTGTGTCATCCGATGACACTTTGTTATTTCGAACAGGTGGCGGGGCGGTGACTCAGCTCACGTGGTTTGATCGCGACGGCAAAAACCTGGGTACAGCCGGACCGCCGGGCAATTACGGTCACGCGGTGCTTTCGCCCGATGAAAAAAAGATTGCTCTGACGCGCGACGGGGACGTTTGGCTCATGGATCTCGTACGGGGAACCACCACCCGCTTTACTTTCGACGCGGCCCTGGACCAGAACCCTGTCTGGTCTCCGGATGGTTTATCGATTGTCTTCACTTCAAACCGGGAAGGAGGATCAGCGACTCTGTACCAGAAGGTCTCGAGCGGTGCAGGCAAGGACGAGTCAATCTTAAAGACGCCTTTTCAAAAGGTTCCCTTCGGATGGTCTCTCGATGGCCGTTTTATTACATATCATGAGAACGGTCCCACGACCGCGCAAGACCTTTACGTGCTGCCCATGACCGGCGATCGAAAGCCGATTCTCTACCTACAGACGGAATTCTCCGAATATGAAAACGTCCTTTCGCCGGACAGCCTATGGATGGCATACGCTTCAAACGAGTCCGGCCGGTACGAGGTCTACGTCCAGCCGTTCCCTGCGTCGGGCGGAAAGTGGCAGATATCCACAGCCGGAGGTGTGCAGCCCCAGTGGCGCCGCGATGGTAAAGAGTTGTTCTATGTCGCGCTCGACGGCACGCTCATGGCCGCGGATGTCAAGCCCGGCTCGACGTTCGAACCCGGAGTTCCTCATCCTCTGTTCAAAATGAACACACAAGTGTTGACAGCTCGAAACAGCTACTCTCCCACTGCAGACGGCCGCCGCTTTCTCGTCAACTCGTTCGTCGACACCGCAACATCCTCGGCAATCTCCGTCGTTGTGAACTGGGCGGCCGACCTGAAGAAGTAGAGAAGTGCTATCCTTCACAGGTGGGAGCTTTCGGATCGTATCTATCCTCGCCGCTTCCCTCCCGGTGTGCACAAACACCGAACCATCGCCGATGCGGCCCGCCAAACAGAAGAATGGGAAAGACTCAACCTCCAGAGCAACCCTCAGGGATCGCGCAAAAATAACTTGGCAGAATCGTACCGTGCCTGAACCGAAGCTCCCCTCCTAAGTTAGGAGGGGTGGCTGCGCCGCCAATAAAATATGGCGAAGCATCATTTAAAAAGGCGCAGACGGGGTGGTTCTTCAACATCGCGAAGCCACCTTAATGAGCGGATGCGAATGCAAGCCCGACGCGTAGCGTGAGCGCGACAATGCGAAACATGAGGCAAACGGCGCAGCCATCAAGTAATCAATGTCCACGCAGCGTTCCGAAAGGAACCACCCCGGCGCGGCTGATAAAACGCCGCCGCGCCACCCCTCCTGACTCAGGAGGGGAGTTTCAAAAAGGAGGCTTCGCGTCATTGATTGAAACAAAACCGCGGCTGCATTCTGCCAAGTTATTTTTGCGCGATCCCTTAGAACCGAAATCTACCGGTCAAAGGGCATTCCCGGCATACGCATGATCGCGGTGGGCTGCTGATACGTAATCTTCTCGCCCTCGATGCGCACAACGAATTGATTTACAGGACCCTGTATCTCTGCATGAAAGATGGCGGAATTCAGCGCAGGCGACGAGTAATTGCGAAAAAGCAAAAGGGCCGGACGGCTCCGGCCCTTTTGCTTCTTGTCTTCCGAACGCGAAGTGATTACTTGGGTGTTACGTGAATCAGGCCGCCGAGATCGCCGTCTTCAAGCATCCAGAGTGAGCCATCGGGACCTTCTTCCACATCGCGGATGATTTTGCCCAAATCCCAGCGCTCGGCCATTTTGGCGCCCCCCTTGCCATCAAAGATGACGCGGCTGAGTAGCATGGTATCCATGCCAGAGATGAAGCCGCTGCCATTCCATTGCGGAAAGGTCTTGGTGCCGCGGTAGAACATCAGGTTGCCCGGCGCGATCACCGGTACCCAGTAGATCACCGGTTTGGCCAGGTCGGGCCGTGTGTCGGGATGAGGGATCTTCACACCGTTATAGTTCTCTCCGTAAGAAACGAGCGGCCATCCGTAGTTCTTGCCCTTCTCGACTAAATTCAGTTCGTCGCCGCCCTGGGGACCATGCTCGAGTTCCCACAATTCGCCGGTTGGCGAAAACGCCAAGCCGTAGGGCGTGCGGTGGCCCATGGTCCAGGTTTCAGCCGGCGTATTGTTCGGGCCAGGGAAGGTGTATGTGCTCACCACTTTCGCGGTCTTGGCGGCTTCGGTGTCTCTGGCTGGATCGATCAGGGGAACAGTGGCAGCACCCGTCTTGCCGAAGTTGGGATTGCCAGGGGCCGGTTTGCCGTCCAGTGTCAGGCGCAGGATCTTGCCTACCGGCTGGTCCGGATCCTGGGCGGGCGTGAAGCGTTGGCGGTCACCCACCGTCATGAACAGGTACTGGCCGTCCGGCGAGAAAGCGATCTGCCCTCCCTCCTGGCCACCTCTGCCCCTGGGCATCTGGCGCCACAGCACCTCGAAATCCCGCAGGGTGGGCGGGGTTGCGGTGAGATCCAATCTGGTGCGCGCCAGCGCCAGGCCCCCGCCATAGTCCCCCGGCTCGGCATAGGTGAGATAGATACGCTGGTCGGTGGAGTAAGTAGGCGAGAGGAATACGCCCAGCATGCCGTTTTGGTTTTGCCAATAAACCGGCGGAGTATTCATGACCATCGTCTTCTGTCCCTGCTGGGTCACCAACCAAAGCGGACCAACCTTTTCGGTGACGAGCATCCGGCCATCGGGCAGAAATGCGATCCTCCAGGGTAAAGTGAATGTGGCCACCTTGGTCATGTTGAAGGGCAGCGTGGCTTCGGGCTTCTGGTCGCCCGCATTTATCTGAGCCCAGGCCGACGCCGACGCGAGGGTGATGAGCAAAGCCGCTGTTGCGAATTTCATTTTCATGGTTGTTTGTCCTTAGCTTCTGAAGCGCTCCATATCATCTGATCCGGGGAGCGTTGGTGTCAATCGTACATTTCCGGTAACTATTCAGCTTCACACCGATGAAGACTGAAAAATGATTAGTGGTTAATGAGTATTGCGCTTGACCCCGATTCAACCGCCCTGCCATTTGCCGATTTGTCGAAAGGTATTAGTCATCAATCACTAATCATTTTTCAATTCTCAGCTGAATCTGCCACCTCCTGAATAGTTACCAAATCTCAACTTGACCCCTGGTTAGTTGAGAGATGGCCGGCGATCAGAGGTCATTGCCCGCATACGACAGGTTGAAGCTCTTGTTGCACAGCGGGAAGTCGGGGACGATGTTGTTGAGGATTGCGTAATTCAGGGCGGGCCAGTTGGAGAATGAAGGGTCTTTGACCTTCACGCGTTTCAATGCTCCCGCCCTGCCGAAGACTACCCAGTGCCAGATGGGACCGCGCCAGCCTTCCACGAGGCCGAAGGCGTTCGATCCGGCCGAAGGATTGCTGAGGTGGCGAAACGCGTCGCCGGTGGGTAAGGAATCCAGCGCCTGGACGATCAGGTTCGCGCTTTCGCGCACCTCTTCGACGCGGACCATCATGCGGCACCAGACGTCGCCCTCGTCGAATACGGGAACATGGAACTTCAGATCGCTATAGGCGCTATATGGATGATCGCGCCGAGTATCGGCGTCGATACCGCTGGCCCTTGCGGCCATTCCACATACTTGCAGTTCCCGCGCCGTCTTGTTGGTCAACACGCCCGTTCCACGCAGCCGGTCCACCACCATGGCGCTCTCGAGCGCCATGGCGACGACCTCGTTGAAATCGTCCCTTGCCTTCAGCACGGTGTTCAGGGCGTCGGCAATCTGCTTGTTCGAGAAGTCCGCGGCCGTCACTCCCCCTGGAACTATGACGCCGCGCAGGAGACGGTGGCCAACGATTCGTTCGTTCAGCCTCAGGAGGTCCTCGCGCAGCCGCATGGTATGGACGTTTGCCACGGCAAACCCGGTGTCGGCGCAAATGGCGCCCACGTCCGCAATATGGTTATACAGGCGTTCGAGTTCCTGGAAGACAACCCTCAAATAGGAGGCGCGTCTTGGCGCATCGACTCCGGCGCACCGCTCGACAGCCATTGAGAATGCCAGTGCGTGGGCAACGCTGGAGTCACCGGATATCCGCTCCGCCAGTTCCACTCCACGCGAGATCGTCATCGACTCAAACAGCTTCTCGATTCCCTTGTGTACGAAATAAAGCCGGGACTCGAGATTCACGATCGTTTCGCCGTCCACGCTGAAACGGAAGTGCCCGGGCTCAATAATCCCTGCGTGAACGGGGCCGACAGTGATCTGGCAGATACCCTCGCCCTGCACCTGCTGGAAGGGGAAGGGCTGGCCATCGTCCTCGAATGGTTTCGAAGTCTTCGCATCTTTCAGCAACGGGCGGTAGCCCTCCGGCCAGAACTGGTGCAAGGGCAGGCGCCGAAGGTCCGGGTGATCCAGGGGCGTCAATCCGAACAGGTCGTTGATTTCGCGCTCGAAGAGACTGGCCAGGTACCAACGGGCGCCGATGGAGGGGAATGACTCCTGTCCTTTCTCAAGCGGCGTCGAGACGATGACGAACAAGTCGCGTCCCGGCAGCTCGAAAATGTAACGAAGCGTGAATCCGCTGGATTCCTTCCGGGTGTCTTCGGCGAAAATCAATTCCGGCCGGGCATCGAATCGCTGTCTTATGAAATCTGCAAACGCGATGAATGCCCCGGGCGCGATGGTAATCCTCAGTTCGTGCTCGCGGACGAAGTCCGTCTTCAATTCCACGGCCCAACTGAACTCCGTGATTGCGGCTATGACGTCGCTTCTGGTCTCGGTGCTTTCCTTGCTCAATGCGATACCCCGACTATCAGCAGCAGTTGGTCGAAAAACGCCCGGACTTCATTCGGGAAAACCAATCCCAGGCCCGCCAGGAGAATTACATTCAGCGTTACTGGAGCGATATGCCACAGCAGCGGATCGCTTGTCTCGAGATCGCCCTCCGGCTTCCCGTAAAGCATCGCATTCACGCTGGCCAGAATGCCGGCGAACGCGAGAGCGAGAAATGCGATTCCGGCCACGGCATAACCCGGAGAACCGGCTTCGAATGCCGCGCGAAAGATCATGAACTCGCTGATGAAGAGGCCGAACGGCGGAAGCCCGAGCAGGGCGACAATCGCACAGAGAAAGGCGGCGCCGGTCCATGGCGCCGCTCCGAGCAAGCCTCGAATGCCGCGGATTTCCGTTGTCCGGTATTTCAGCAGGATGCTGCCGGAGAGAATAAACAGCATCGATTTGGACAGCGCATGATTGAGCAGGTGCAGCAGGGCGCCGACGGTTCCCCAGTACCCGCCGAAGCCGAGTCCAAGCGCGATGATGCCGGTGTGCTCCACGCTCGAGTACGCGAGCATTCGCTTGTAATTGCGCTGCGAAACCAGGAATGCCGCGGCAAGGCCCAGCGATAGCAATCCGAAACGCATCAGCCATGTGGAGGTGTACGCCGTTCCCAGCGTGATGTCGGTGACGGACTTGAAGCGGATCAGCGCGTATACACCCACTGTGGAAAGGGCGCCCGACATAAGGGCGCTGACCGGGGCGGGAGCTTCGCTATAGGTGTCGGGCAACCACGTGTGCATTGGAGCGAGTCCCGCCTTGGTGCCGTATCCAATCAGGATGAACACGAACGCGAGTTTCACGACCCCCGGATCAAGTTGCGCCGCGATGGAAATAAGCGACGTCCAGCTCAGGCCGATCTCCCCAACACGGGCCGCGGCCGCGTAGTACATCAGTACCGTTCCCATGAAAGCCATGGCGATCCCGACAGACGATATCATCAGGTACTTGTACGCTGCTTCCAGCGCGGTCTGGCTATCGTGAAACGTGACAAGGAAAACGGTGGCGAGGGTCGTGCCATCGATGGCCACCCACATCAGGCCGAGATTGTCCGTCGTCACCGCCAGTAGCATTGTGAAGACGAACAGCTGAAACAGCGCGTAGAACACCCGTATTCGACCCGGATCGCTCTCATCCAGCCGCATGTACCCCACGGCGTATATGCCGGCGATGGCCCCCACGAAGGTGATGATGGCGGCAAAGAAGGCGGACAGGGCGTCGGCTCGAAGTAGATTCCACTGGATGACGGCCTGTCCTCTCCAGATCATCACGGCTATCGCTGCGGCGGCGATGAACGACAGGATGCTGGAAATCGTGTGAATACGCTCGATCGTTTCACGCTTCCTGCCGAGGACGATCAGGGCGGAAGCTAACGCGGGAATTGTCAGAAGCAGAATGAGAATCATTTCCATCAGCCGCGCAGCGCTCCCATCTTCTTGACGTCCATCGAATCGAAGTTCTCCTTGATCCGGTAGACGAACACTTCGAGGATCAGCACCGCTACGAGCACATCAAGAAACACTCCCAGTTCCACAATGAGAGGAACGCCGTAGGTGGCCAGGAGCGCCACCATGAAGACGCTGTTTTCCAGCATCAGGAATCCCAGGATCTGCGTGAGCGCGCGCCGCCGGTTCACGGTGGTGAAAAGTCCGATAAGAACGCCGGCGAACGCCAGCGGAATTCCATCCGCCGTAGGCAGCGGATTGGATGAGGTGACAGGGGCCATGACGTAAAAAGACACAACAACAAGCAGCGCGCAAATGAACATCGACATCGATGGGCCGAGATACGGGGCCACGGCGCGCTGTAATCCGATTTTCGTTGCGGCCCTGTAAAGAACGCTCGGAATGACAATTACCTTAACGATGGCAAGAACGACCGCGACGCCGGCGAGCTCGCCCCTTCCGCCGAAGTAAGCAACCACTCCCGCCAGCGCTGTCAGCACCAACGATTGCATGGCAAACATGCGGATTTGCGCTTCCAGGCTGTTGCGGATGATCAGTAGGAACATCATCAACAGGAAGATAAACGAAAGAAAATTTGCAATCCTGGCGAATGCCACGTCTTACCTCAAGAAGAAGAATGAAACAACGGCCAGTAAAGAGAGCATGAACAATCCGCCCAGCAGTTCGGGCACTCGGAACAGCCTGAGTTTTGCGAGTCCGGTTTCGAGCACTGCCAGGCTTACAGTCAGCACGCCAAGTTTGATCGTCAGCGCCAGCATGGCAAGCGCAATCGTGGCCGGCGTAAGCGTGATCGCAACACCCCACGGGAAGAAGAGATTTCCCAGCAACGCAAGAAATACGAACAGTTTGATGGCCGATGCCCACTCGATTAGAGCCAGATATCGCCCGGAGTATTCGAGAACCATACCTTCGTGAATCATCGTCAGTTCCAGATGCGTGGACGGACTGTCCACCGGAAGCCTGCCGGTCTCGGCCAGGGCAACAATGAAGAACGAGAAGAATGCGAGCAGGTGGCCCGGGTTGAGCATCAGGAGCGGATCGGTAATCGAAGCGCGGATCATTTCGTTCAGGCCGGTGCTTCCGGCGCGCAGGGCAATGGCGAAGATGGCGATCATCACGGTCGGTTCAGCAAGCGCGGCGATCGCCATGGCCCGGCTGGAACCCATGCCGCCGAATGAGCTGCCCGCATCGAGGCCTGCCAGCGAGAGGAAGAAAGTGCCCAGGAGAAACAAGTACATCAGCAGGACGATATTCCCCAGGAACTCCACGGGCCGGGCTGTACTGAGCACCGGGACTATCAGGGCGGCCAGCAGCATCGTTGCGATGACGACGTATGGCGTGATGCGGAAAATCCATGACGTGGCTTCCGAGATGACCATTTGTTTCCGCACGAGCTTGCGGAGGTTCCGGTACGGTTGCAGTACCGATGGTCCGCGCCGGCCCTGGAGAAGGGCCTTCGTCTTGCGTATGACGCCGACGAGCAGGGGCGCGCCGAGTACGGCAATCAGCCACTGAAAAATTGTGATCAGGATTTCGAAAAGCATTCGATTCTAAAACTCCCCTCCTAAGTTAGGAGGGGTGCAGAGCCGAAGTGAAACGAAGGCGAGGCGGGGTGGTTCCTGAGCCGCATTTCTTGTGGAACCACCCCGTCTGCGCCGCCTCAGTGGCTGCGCGGCATTTGTTGATGGCGCAGCCACCCCTCCTGACTCAGGAGGGGAGCCTTTAAGCCAGATCCAATCATTCACGCTCTACCTCGCAAACAACAGCAACACCAGAAGCGCGAGAAATATATATAAAAGGTAGCTGTGCACGTTTCCGGACTGAAGCGTACGCACTTTCATTGCTACACGCCGAACCGCTGCGCCGATTGGCGCATAAATGGAATCTTCGATGATCGAGCGCGAGTGGCTACGGTAAGTGATCGTCTTGACGAACAGCCGGGAATCCGACACGGATTCAATTGTGGTCTGCTCGTCGGGACGGTAAAGAAACGCAAACACCCGTTTAAACGGATTTGCAAACGACGAGGCGCTGTACTGGAAATGAGCGGTCTGCAATGCGCGTCCGCACCCCCACGTTTCGTAATGCCGGATACTGAGATTTGCGCCACAGATCCGAAACCCGGCCCAAGCCGCCGCCAGGAAAAATCCGAGCGCCAGCGCGATCCAGAACGGCGAAATTGTTGCAAACGCGCCGGCCGCCGCCATGTTCGAAATGCTGAATGACAAATCCGGCGAATCGCCGGCGAACTCGCTGACGGTGGCGCGCAGCGGGCCGAGCGCGATCACCGGTGCGATTCCCAGCGCGAGGCACAAGACGGCAAGGGCCGCCATGGAGCCCCGCATGATCCAATCCACCTCCCTGGCTCTTTTCACGTCTTCACCGCGCGGAAGCGCGAGGAAAGTGATTCCGAACGCGCGGACGAAGCAGGCCGCGGCCAACCCGGCAGTGAGGGCGAGAGCGGCGATCGACAGGGCAAATACCAGGTTGAAGATCTGCTCAGGCACGCGGAAGCTCAGCAGCAACGACTGGAACATCAACCACTCGCTGACGAACCCGTTGAGCGGCGGCATTCCGGAAATCGCCAGCGAGCCTATCAAGAACAACGCCCCGGTTTGCGGCATGCGGCGGAGAAGCCCGCCCATCTCTTCCATGTTGCGGGTTCCGGCCGCATGAAGGATGGAGCCGGCGCCCAGGAACAGCAGGGTCTTGAAAGCGGCGTGGTTCAGGCAGTGATATAAGGACGCCAGGAGCGCGAGCGCCACAAGCGGACCCAGGCCGTAACTGCGGAATACGAGGGCCGCGCCCACGCCGAGAAGAATGATGCCGATGTTCTCGACGCTCGAATAGGCGAGAAGCCGCTTCAAATCGGAATCAACGATGGCGTATAGAACGCCAAGCAGCGCGGACATCGCCCCGATCATCATG
>CAMAWS010000030.1 GCA_945861845.1 Candidatus Sulfopaludibacter sp. SbA3
GATCGACCTGATCTTCCGTTGTCCACCGGCCCAGCGAAAGCCTGACGGCGCCCAGCGCCTGTTCACGGGGAATGCCCATTGATAGAAGCACCCCCGATGGATCGGTACGGCCGGCATGGCATGCGGCTCCTGTGGAGGCGGCGATTTCCGGCGTATGCGCGAGGATCTGCTCGCCGTCCCGGCCGGTCTTGCCGATGTTCAACGTGTTCGGCAGCCGTTCGACAGGGTGCCCATTCAAGACCCACCCGCAGCCTGAGAGCCGGCGTTGGAGCCGGTCACGCAGCGCCTGAATTCGCGGGATATCGTGGGCCATCTTTTCCTTCGCAAGCCGGGATGCAACGCCCAACCCAACAATGTAGGGCACGTTTTCGGTGCCCGCGCGCCGTCCACTCTCCTGGCTGGCGCCGTGGATCACCGGATTCAGAGGGGTACCCGGCCGCACGTACAGCGCGCCGATGCCTTTTGGAGCGTACAGCTTGTGCCCGGCGATAGTCAGAAGATCCACGCCGAGTTCATCCACATGGACCGGCACCTTGCCGGCCGATTGCGCCGCGTCGGTGTGGAAAACCACGCCACGTGAGTGAGCGATGGCGGAAAGCTCGCGAATGGGCTGGAGCACGCCGGTTTCGTTGTTGGCATGCATGATAGTGACAAGCACCGTCCTGGCCGTGATGGCCGCGGCAAGGCTCTGCGGATCAACGAGGCCGGTACGATCGACAGGCAGGCGGGTGACTTCGAAACCCAAATGCATTTCGAGATAGCGGCAGGTTGCCAGCACCGCAGGATGCTCTGTTTGCTGGGTAACAATGTGGTTGCCACGGGCTCGTAATGCCATGGCCACGCCCTGAATTGCGAGATTGTCGCTCTCGCTGCCACCGGCCGTAAAAACGATCTCGATCGGCAAGCCGCCAAGGAGGTCCGCCACCTGGCGGCGCGCCGTCGATACTGCCTCGGCGGCAGCGTAGCCGTACGCATGACTACTCGAAGGATTCCCGAAATACTCAGTGAGAAATGGACCAATGGCCTCGGCTACCTCGGGGTCGATTGGTGTGGTGCCGTTGTAGTCGAGATAGATCGGAGAAACGAGGTTCATGCGGGTCCCCTTACAGCCGCAGAGCGGCGAAAGAATGTTAGCCACGGGCGTCAGCCCGTGGGTTCAAACAACCACGTTAGTTCCAGCCCCGTAGAGGCGACACAACATGCAAGGGTCGTGCTGTGCCGCCCCTATGGGGCTGATGATCGCTCATTGAGTCCACCACGGGCTGACGCCCGTGGCTAACATTCTTTCGCCGCTCCGCGGCTGAGCTACAGCCTTTCCACCACAGCTACCGCAACTTCACGCGTGCCGAGCCTCGCCAATGGCCGACGTACGCGCCCTCGGTGTTCTCCCGAAAAACCGTAAAGTTGATATCTTGAAGGCGGGCGTCTTTGAGGGGACAAAGCTTTTCATGAAGGAGTCGCACGGGCCGGATGTTGGCGTAGAGATCCAGCCCGAAAAGGCGCCGCCTATGACCTCCACGCCAATGCCGCCGCCGGCAATTACCGCGATACCAGGCATGGCGCCACTAGAACCGGAGCTTTACACCGAGTTGAATCTGCCGCGGGTCGGATGCCGAGGTGAAACCCAGCGGCTCGGCGGGCCCCACGTCGCGCCGTCCCTCGACGCGGTAGTTTGTCATCGGCGTCGAACCAACGATGTTATTTACGCCTGAGAAATTGACCCGGTTGAAGAGATTAAACGCCTCAAAAATGCCTTCAAGCTGCGTTCCCCCGTCTCCAATCCGGAATGTCTTGGCCAGGCGCAGATCGAAACTCACAAAGTCCGGCCCCTTGCCGGTGTTTCGGCCTGCATAGGCCGGGCGATCGGTATTGGCCTGAGTGTCGCCGTTCGCATCGAAACCCAGCAGCAAGTTGAACGGATGGCCGCTGCCATACGTGAAGATCGGCGAAACCGTGACATCCGCCAGGACCTGGCCGATACCGGCGCCGCGGTCAAAAGGCGAAGTCAGCACGCTGCTGACGACCAGCCGCTGCCGCTGATCAAACGCCGAGAGCGAACGTTCATTTCGCAGGTCGAGTTGATTCGCCGGCTGAAGGTCGGTAATGAAGTCGGTAGTGTCGTCGATTGTTTTCGAAAGCGTGTAGGAAACCTGGAGCTGAGAGTTGTCGCCATACCGTTTCAACGCGCTCATCGCAAATCCGTGATAAATCGAGCTGCCCGATGACTCCACGTAATTGTCCTGGAGTACTCGGGGATTGATGGGTCCAAACGTGGGTCCGTACGCGTTGGCGCCGACCTGGCGGAGATTGGTGTTTCTCGATCGAAGCACTCCCACGCCTTTATTCGCAATATAGTTAAGGCCGACGGTGAAATCACCCGCCACTTCCCGCTCCACGCCAAGACTGAACTGCTGGCTGTAAGGATTGTTGATCCCTGGATTGGCCTTGAGCAGCACGGAGGGAGTAACACCCGCCTGGATGCCCAACGGCGCAATGTCAGCGGCCGTAATCGATCGATTGCCGAGAATCCCGCGCTGGCTCGCCAGGCCCCACACCTGGGCCGAAGTCGCGTTGATGCCAAAAGCAGGCAAGCCCGTGAGCGGAAGGAATACCTGCGAAATCTGTTTTCCGTCCAGCACGCGCTCAACGAACGCGATCGCCTCGAACAGCGGCGAGTAATAGATCCCGTAGCCGCCGCGAATGACCGTTCGCGTCTCGGGACTATAGGAGAAGCCAAACCTTGGCCCCAGGTTATTCTTGTCGCGGTGAACAGGTTTCGGCTGCAGCTCGGAGTCGTAACGCAGGCCAAGGTTCAAAGTGAAGTTCCGGGCAACCTTGAAACTGTCCTGAACGTACGCGGAATACATGTAGTTCTTCAGATCAGCGCGTGGATTGCCAAAACCCTGTTGATAAACGATTGGCAAACCGAAATTGAACGACTGCAGCGAAGTGATCGGCGCGCCAATCGCCTGTGCGACATCGAGCCGTCCCTGCAAAGCGAACGCAGTCGCGAGAGCGGCGGCATTGCCCTGTCCGGTGAAGTTGTCGATGATCAGGCCGAGAGGGATGGCCTCGCCGAATATGAACCGGCCGCCAAGAAATACTTCCGTGACTGTGTTGAACGGGATGGCGTGAAAGTCGCCACCAAATTTCAATTCATGTTTGCCTGCAACAAAAGTCATGTTGTCCACGAACTGGAATCGTTTTTCGTTGCGCGTCGAAGGCAGAAAGAAATCGCGGCCAAGGGAAGCAACGCCGTTGATGGTGATTTCCGGACCGAGCGGATCGGCTGCCAGCGCGTTGTAATCGCGATTTGCGTACTGGAACCGGAACTCGTTCACCAGCCTGGAACTGAACAAGTGGGTATCGCCGAAAACGGCCGCGTAATCCTGGATTTGATAGTTTGCCCCGCGCGATGGGCCCTTGAGGCCGCCGAACGCGCCACCCACGGTATCGATGTCGGTGAAGCTGAGCCTGCCAAACATCTGGTTGGAAGCCGACAGGTTGTGATCGAGCCTCAGGGACGCCGTGTTGTCGTTATTGCGGAATGGAAAGACTCCGCTATTGGACTGCAGCAGCCGGACTGTGTTCGGAAACGTCTGCGCACTCGTCGTAAGAGCCGCGCCCAACTGGCCGCCAAGCGTACGGAACGGCGCATTTGGACTGGCTGAAAGCGCTGTGAGCAAAGTGCGCTGCGAAGCGGTAGGCTGAAAGAACCGGTCGTTTTCCAGGAAGCTGACGAAATTCGACTCCCGCTGGCGCAATCCCTCGTACGACAGAAACATGAATGTCTTGTCCCGCTTGATCGGACCACCCAGCGTGAAACCCGCCTGGAGGCGCGAGAACTCCGGGTCCGTCGGCGCTCCAAACGATCCGAACGCGAAGGGATTCCGTGCATCCAGCGACTGGTCGCGCAGGAACGAGAACACATTTCCGTTCCAGGCGTTCGTCCCCGACTTCGAGACGATGTTTATCAAGCCTCCTGAGGCGCGGCCGAATTCCGCCGAATAATTCGATCGATTGATCTGGAACTCCTGAACCGCTTCCTGGCTGATGGTGGATCGAACGGCGGCGACGGCGTTGTCGTTGTTGTCAACACCATCAATGCTCACGCTGTTCGAACGGCCGTTCTGACCGAGGAAGGAAAGCCCGGAAGTCGGCGTCTGGGGCAGCGTAAAACTCACCAGGGCTTTGGCGTCCGTAACGCCGGGTGTCAGGAGCGAAAAATCGAGGAAGCTGCGTTTGTTGATTGGGAGGTTGTCGATCCGGTCTTCGGTGATCGTGTCGGACTGCTGCGTTTTCTCCAGCTCGAGGACCGGGGCCGATTCCTGGACGAGGATTTCCTGCTGAATGGCGGCCGGCTGCATTTGAGGATCGATCACAACGCTCTGACCCACGGTAACCTGGACCGGGCGGCGCGTGTAAGTCGCAAACCCGCCGGCCTGAACCCTTACCTCGTAGGATCCGGGAGGCAGGACCAGGAACCGAAAATTCCCGAGCGCATCGGTTGACCCCGCACGTTCGACACCGGTGTCAACATTCGTCACGGTGATGCCCACGTTCGCCATTACTGCACCGGACGGGTCGGCAACCGTCCCTTTTATGTCCCCCGAAGACATTTGCGCCTGAGAGAAGACGTTCACAGCCAATGACAACACCAGCACGAAAGTCATGATCAAACGATTCATATGTTCCCTCTAAGTAGAAGAGCGGATCCGCGGCCATTGCCGCCGCATGTACAAACAGTACCGAACCATCAACGTTAATACCACAGACGGGATAATGTCACTAACTGACCAGCGTCTTGTATTCCGAAACCAGGGCTTCCAGGTGGGACTCTTCATCCATGGCAATATCCATGAAGATCTTCCTGCCGCCGGTTGCGGGAAGCTGCTTTGCAAAATCCTTGAAGAACTGGTGCGAACGCCTCTCGAGATCCATGGCAATGCTCAGCGCCTCTACGTCCGTCGTCTTGTCGGTGACATCGATCTTCAGGAGCGCCTTCTGCGGAAAAGCTTCGTCGGCAATTCTGCGGCTCGTGGCCAGCCGCGCCGGTTCGCGCTTGAGCCATTCATTCTCTTCGATCAGCGAACGGTATGCCTGCTGCAGGCGCCGCAGGTGATCCGACTCTTCGGCGGCCAGCCTCTGGAACATCAGCCGCCCGCGGCCATTCTTTGTCTTCTTTGATGCGTTCGTATAGAACGTGTATCCGCGCCGCTCGATTGAGAGCGTCAATTCCAAAGCGTCGCGGACGAACGTCTTTTCCAGCCTCTGACGTTCGCTGATGCCAGCGGATTTCTGTTCCTTGCGCACGCAGCTCTTGCAGTGACCATACACGGAGTACCGGCTGAAGCGTTCCTCGAACCTCTGCTCACCCGTGACCCGCAGGATCAGGCGCTCAATCTTCCTGGAGGGAAACTCAACGGTGCTTCCGCAGCCATTGCAGATGAAATGAATATGGTTTGGCTGATTGACGAGCGGCTCGTATCGGGTCATTCCGTGCATCTTCGACTGGCGGATGAAACCGGAGGCCAGCAGGATCTTAAGGGTTCGGTATATCGTCGCGAGCCCGATTCGGTGCCCTTCGCCCAGAAGTATGTCGCGCATCTCCTCCACCGACGGATGCCCCTTGGATGCGAGGAGCGCACCCCAAATCAATGCCCGCTGCGAGGTTCTCTTCAGCTTCTTCTCGGTAAGAACCTCTTTAAACTCTTTTCGCTGCTTCATGGAGTCACGATTATAATGGTGAAGCTTGTTTCCAATGAAAGGGATATCCGAATGAATAAACGCGCTTTAGCGATACTTACCGCCTTTGCACTCAGTATCTTCCTGGCCGGTTGCTCGGAGAACTCCGGGCCAGCGACAGATGACGACGCTGCTGTACAAGAAGAACTGAAGCCGGCGCCCGAGTTCGATCTCGAGAAACTGGACGGGACGATAATGAAATCGGCCGATCTCAAGGGCAAGGTCATCGTCGTGGATTTCTGGGCAACCTGGTGCGCACCCTGCCTCTCGGAGATTCCCAACTACAATGCGCTGCAGGAAAAGTTCGGCGATGACGTTGTCTTCCTCGGCGTGACGCTCGAATCGGGATCGAAGGAAAGCGTGATATCCGAAGTCAAGGAACTGAACATCAAATATCCCCTCGTGATGGGCAACGACGAAATGGTCCAGGGTTTCGGAGGAGTCATCGGCTATCCAACGACGTTCATGGTCACCAAAGACTGGAAGATCTACCAGAGATACCTTGGTGTGAAAGCAAACAAGAAGGAACTCCTGGATAAGGATATCCAGCTTCTACTGGCACAGGCGGACTAGGAGCTACATCGGTATATTCAGCGCGAAGAGCAGGAATTTCGAGAAGAACTCACCGAACAACATTGCCACCACAGCCAGATACAGCAGGCCCGTTGCGGCCTGCGTATGGCGTATCCGGACAGTACTCCAGATCATTCCTGCCAGCACTACCGGCAGAACAACACCGAAGATCAGCCTCGGCCAGAAAAAGAGGGCCTGCCGGACCATCAACTCGGTAAGGATGGCGGCCAGCGGAACCGATCGCTCGACCTGAAGAAGAACCAGCGAAGCCACGATCGTCACGATCCGTATGCCGATGGTAGCCATATGCACCTTTGTGAGTAACTCGAGATGTTCAATTGAGAGACGAGGAATCACCAGGTACCAGTGGCCAAATACCATCGTCAGCATCACGGAACCCAGGACGAAAGTGGCGGCAAGGTGATTCACTGCCAGTATCCAGTTCTCCCAGCCTCCAAGCGTCAACAGGCGGGTAAATGCCAGCGAATCGCTGGTGATCGCGGCCAGGCCGGCGGCTGTGGCGGCAATGAGAAGCCAGAAGGCGGCCCGGAACTTGTCGATATCGACCACGCGGTTATAAATAACTGTCAGCAGAACCGATACGGCCAGCGCGGCGACGGGGAGCTGCCCATTCCGCACCGGTGACGGAAACAGGAAATCAAACCCGAGAACCACGCCCATCAGGATCGCGGCGGTCAGGCTCGCAAATTTGAAGAAACTGTTTCCTATCACGCGCGGCGAAATAAACAGCAGGGTGAAGAGCATCCCAACGCCGAGTTGCGAGAATAAAAAGAAAAATGTAGAAGAGATCATTAATTTCCAATCCGCTCGACCGCAGCCTGCGCTACCCGGTCACGTCGATCCCAGACATTTCGATCAATCAAGACGAAGAACTTCCATAACGCCTTGTGTTTATCCTTCAATATACGAATTTCCTCATTATTGCTGCCCGACAGCGGAATTAGCCGGCCGCCTTCCCATTGAACCAGGACATCCGCCTCCGGCAGGGACATTCCCAGCGACGGGCAATAAATGATGATCTCGCGTGGTTCGATTCCGGCCGCGGTCGCAATTTGGATTTCCACTATTTCGCGATATGCCGCGTCGTAGTGAAAACGCTGGACGATCTCTTCCCGCCGCGATTCGCCGATGTCAACAGTGAGGACGTGACTCGCGCGGTACAAGTGCCGGGCCTCAAACCTGTCCAGAAGATGAACGACGGCGCGGTTCTTCGAATATCTTTCACGAAGGACCCATAAAAGAGTCTCGTCTTTAAGGTTGCACAGTTCCCGCGGTTTCAGGCCATCGCGAAGCGCGTGTTCGACCGCCTTCGACATCATCGCACCGGAAGAAATCTTCGTATGATGGAAATAGACCCGCTCGGAAAGCGTGTACCGAATGCGAAGCAGGTTGATCAACTCGGACAGCGCATCTCGCCGCAGCACGCCGTGCTTTTCGAGATTCATTGCAAGCCGCCCGTCCTCGACCGTGAAGGCCTCAAAGACCCGCTGGTCGTAATACTGCGACAAGCCGCAAAAGTAAGTATCCCGCCGCAGGTAGTCCAGCAGGTCTGCACTGATTGCCCCGCCCGCAATATCGGACTTGAAACCGGCGCCACCGCTGAGAATGCGGATCACCTCATCCTGTATGCCGGCCCGCTTCAGGATGCTTCCCACCGCCGACTCGCGAAAAAAGAAGTCGGTGCGCGACTGGTCCTTGTCGTGACGCGGAAGAACACGCCGCTCGTCTTCAAGAGTGTGCCCAAACGGTATGTGCGTGATGTCGTGAAGGAGCGCCGCGACCCGGATGACTTCCTCCTCGTCTCTGGAGACGGTGACCGCCTGATGGAGGCGAATGGCCTCGATCATCCGGCGCGCCATCCAGGAGGTTCCAATGGAGTGTTCGAATCGGGTGTGAACAGCCGATGGAAACACGAGGTAAGCGGTGCCAAGCTGACGGATTCCACGCAGCCGCTGGAATTCAGCCGTATCGATGAGCTCGATCTCGAGGGCGCCTAATTGGATATCGCCGTGTACAGCGTCGCGTAGAAGCTTCCCAGACATTACGGATTAGCCTAACGTATACGGAGTAAAATCGAAACGAGGATGCCAATGGAAACTTTTCCACACACTTTTTACGATATCGAAATCCAGGCCGCTCCCGCAGATCCGAACGGCGCGCCCGTTCACCTCGTCAAGATCCTGGCGATTGATGGCCGCCGCTTTACATACAAACTACATGGCGTTCTGGACGAAGATGCCGTCACTTACATCAAAAGCATTATCGATGCCGCGGTCTTTGGAGACATGATCATCGAGCGCACCGCCGATGGTTTCGAAATCCGCGAGTCCCCCGCCCGCCTGCTGAAGCACTCGTAGGCCTTGAACCACCCACAACCCGTCTGTTAGGATCTGGACTTGTCCCTCTTGGGAGGTCGTCCAACGGTAGGACCGCAGACTCTGGATCTGCTTATCGGGGTTCGAATCCCTGCCTCCCAGTTCACTTCCAGCTAATCCTACCTCCCAGTGTTGCCTATTTGTTGCCTACGCTTCGACCGCCGCCGCTTCCGTCTGTGGAGCGGGCGGTTCCGGTGGATCGTTGCTGCCGTCATCGAACCGTCCGGCGTAATCGACGGTGTCCAGATCGTCCGCGGCACCGTAGGTCAGGGTCGCTTTCGTGACGCTATGACCCACCGTCTTCAGTTCTTCAACGAACTTTTGAGCCATCCGGTTCGCATCTGCCGGATGATTCCGGTTGTGATGCGCACCGACTAAATCGATCGAGATATTGACATTGCCCATGTGTTTTCACCTCCTTCCTGAAACGGCTTTCTCCAGCCGCTGAACTTTGAGAACCTGTTTGTGCGCGTGCTTCGGATCGAAGTGCGCGTAGATCAAATGTGCTGCAGCACATTTCAAGTACTTGCGGATCTCCACCAGCACGGTCTGCGCGGCTCAAAGCCCCTACGACCGGCTCGGTCCTCTCCCGTTAGCCAACGCTTCCCGCTGAGTTTCCTGATCGTGCCACGTCCCAGACCGGAGTTAGCCGACGTGTTCCGCCGTTACGGCAAAGCCTACCGCCAGCACCGCCACGTGCCGCTGGCCCAGCGCCGCGTCATGACCGCCATCGCGCAATGCCGCACCGCCGTTCTTGGCGGCCACGCCGAACGCTGTGACCGCTGCGGCCACAAACGCATCCACTACAATTCCTGCGCCAATCGTCACTGCCCCAAGTGCCAGTCCCTGGCACGCGCCCGCTGGATCGCCGACCGCCAGAGCGAACTGCTCGGCTGCGGTTACTTTCACGTCGTCTTCACGGTGCCCGAATCGATCGCCGTCATCGCTCTGGAAAACAAGAAGGCCGTCTACGGCATTCTCTTCCGCGCCGCGTCCCAAACTCTGCTCACCATCGCCGCCGATCCTAAACATCTGGGAGCCCGCATCGGATTCTTCGCCGTCCTCCACACCTGGGGGCAGAACCTGCTTCACCATCCCCATCTCCACTGCGTGGTCCCGGGCGGCGGCATCTCCCCCGATGGCCAACGCTGGGTCGCCTGCCGTCCCGGTTTCTTGCTTCCTGTGCGCGTGCTCTCCCGTCTGTTCCGCCGCTTGTTCCTGACTTCTCTCCAGCAGGCTTTCGATTCCGGAAAACTCCGGTTCCCGGATTCTCTGAAGGACCTGGAAGATCCCGCGCAATTCGCGCGCCACCTTCAGCCCGCCAAGCAATCCGAATGGTGCGTCTACGCCAAAGCGCCCTTCGCCGGACCCGCCCAGGTGCTCGACTATGTCGGCCGCTACACGCACCGCGTGGCCATTTCCAACAACCGCCTGATCGACATCGACAAGGACCAAGTCCGCTTCCATTGGAAGGACTACCGCGACGGCGGGCAGAAAACCATGGCGCTTGCCGCTGACGAGTTCATCCGCCGCTTCCTGATTCACGTGCTCCCATCCGGATTCCAGCGCATCCGTTACTACGGCTTTCTCGGCAACCGCCACCGCAGCCAAAAGCTCGCTCTCTGCCGGCAACTTCTTCACATGCCCGCCCCGGCCGCCCGGCTCCAAACCGGCGATTACCGGCAGGATGTCCGCCAACTCACCGGCATCGACCTTACCCGCTGCCCCGCCTGTCATGAGGGATCGATGGTTTCTATCCCGTTCTTCGCGGCCCTCACCGGCTTCCAGGATTCCTCCTGATGCGGCACCCTCACTCCCGACGCCCTCATCTTTTGAAGCCCGCGCTCTTTCCACGGGAGAACCCTGCCCATTTCCCCTGCCAGGACCCGATTACCGCCCTTCTCAGCCTCTGGAAAACCGCTCTTCTTCTCGCGAAAACCTCCGTGGCCGCACCGACCCTCACCGCACCACTTGGCTGGAACTCGCATGACCCGCAATTCCATAAAGCTCGGCCCGATTCAACACACACACCTGCAAGTTCACCCCCGCGGTTTCGTCCAAGACATTTTTAGCGCACCGCCGCGGCACCACACATCGCTCGCTTCCTCATGCTGGACTCGCCGCGTCGCTACGCTAAAAATGCTCTGCCTTACGCGGCCCGTGACGATCCAACTAAGGAAGCGTCTTCAGGACTTTCGCGAATAGCTTCAATCCGGATAAGAGGCTCCTGGCGTCGGCGATCGCGAGATTCTCGGCGCATTGTTTTCGATACTTTGCATCCTCCAGTAGCTTAGTGCTGGCGGCGCGTGCCGTGCGGGCGATGGCGGCGCCATATGCTTCGATCGCCAGTTGTGCTCCGGCGATGGCGTCTTTGGTATCCCATGCCGTCAGCATAAACGCCAGGTCGATCACATCCCGGCTCAGTACGGAGGTGTCATTCCAGCGATCCGCATTGGCCAGCCATTTTTCAGCGAAGCAACTGACCCTGTCGAGGGCGGGTACCGGAATGTTTCTGACCTTCGTGGCCGAAACTTGAATACGCGCTTCGAGAATGATCTCGAATTTCACCGGATCGCCATCGACGCCAAATACCGTGCGAATGCCGTACTGATCGGCGCGCACATCACGCTGCAGAGACACGCCCGCTTTCGATTTCGGCATTAGATCGCCGAGCGATCGATTGTCGATTCCGGACCGCAGGGCCCGATAACCGGAAATATCTGAGCAAATGAAATCGATGTCTTCCGACTCCCGGTACTCATCCAATTCCAACGCGATTCGCGTGCCGCCGCCAAAGAAGCATTGGGTTCGCATAAGCACCCTTGCGTCGAGCGCGCCAAGAACGCGCGCGACCTTACGGTGGCGTTCACGCCGATACTCAGCCATGAAGAACCCCTCCGCCGAAGCGTGCCGAAAGCATCGCGATTAGCCGTTGCTCCATGGGCTCCAGTCGATCGGCTTCGACAAAACGCCAATTGCGCTCGTACAGGCTCCAGGCATCTTCCGCGATGAGGAAGCGAGTGCGCCGGTTCCAGCACAGTAGTTTGAGTTGCGGATAGCGATCGACCTCGATGGTTTCGGTATCCAGCATTTGCTTCAGCGCATCAAGAAAGCCGGGTTGCCGCGAGGCGAACATGAGGCGTTTCGCCAGGGCGCCGGGCAGCTTGAGGCGGGCCTCCGTCTGACCGGCATGGGCTTCGCGTGCGCGCTGCGTTTGCTTTGCGAGACGCAACTGCTCGGCGCGGCTCAAGTTGCTGGTTCGAGGCCGGCCGGCGGATGCACGTTTAGCGTGAGTGGACGTGGTCGTCATAAACCTGCCTTCCTTAGTTAGGATGACGCGTCAACATAATAGGCTTGAAAACCGGGCAGGTCCAGTGTTCGTTTGAGGCCGGCCCGGTCTTTGATTCGTGCGGGCGTGTTCTCGGAAAAACGGCGCTGTGTGCGAGGCGCGTTGCTAGAATGCCTGCCAGATTGGAGGCCTCGTCTATGCCCCGAGCCCGAAAGTTCGCAGCGATCTTGCTGACCGGCGGATAGCCGGAATAAGCGGGGGTGGAGGGGGCAACGAATCGCGAGGGAGTGCGAAAAGCCGTATAAATCGTTTTTATACAGCTCTTCGGGAACCACTGAAATGGCAGTACTGCCGCGCAACATGCTTCTTATTTTTACTATCCTTCGGCCCGTCCATGGTCCCCGGTATCTTCTCCGAGCTGCGCCCGGCCTGCCTCGTGATTGAGACCGCTCAGCACGAGAACCTGATTTCGAAAAGGGGCAAGGGGCTGTAGTGTTGGAGAGAATTCGAATCCGCCCCTTCTGTATTTGGCGTCCACTTATCCATGATCCTTCCATTCGCGAGATACACGATGGATAGACGGGTTGCCGGTTTGGCCACCGTTTTCCCCTGGGCTGCCAGGGCAGGGATCATTCCGTCGAGCAGCGGCAAAGCCAGCGTCGTACCGAGTCCTCGCAGAAATGTGCGGCGGGGAAGAGCCTTCTTGAAAACCATCATGACTGTGATCTCCTCATCTGGAAGGGCATGCTTTTGACGATGCCTAAAATGATCGATGACCAGCGGTAGTCTCTCAGAGCAGCTTCCTGCGTGATCCTGCGGATCGCAGGTGCGTCATAATACTCAAGGCCCCGGCCCAGCGAATATGTGAGTAGCTTCTGGCTGAGGGTCGTACCCAATTGCCTTGGCCGGCTCATCAATAAGGTTCGCAACTCGATGGGGCCCTGAAACCTTGCGCCGTCCGGCAGTATTCCCGAGGCGTCAATGGGTGTTTGACCGTCGACATCGATGGTTCGCCACTTTCCTGTGGCGTCAAAGTTCTCGAGCGCAAAGCCCAATGGGTCCATCAATCGCTGGCAACTTGCGCAGGCCGGATTTACCCGGTGCTCCTCAAGTTGCTCGCGCATCGTGAGTTGCTTGCCGTCCTTCTTTCCTTCCCGCAGTGACGGGACGTCGGCTGGCGGTGGTGGAGGGGGCGTGCCCATAATATTTTCCATCAACCACTTGCCGCGTATGGTGGGAGCCGTCCTGGTGGCGTGCGACGTCAGGGTCAGGATACTTCCCTGGCCCAGCAATCCCTTCCGGTTCTCGTCGGTGACCGTAACGCGCCGGAAATGGCTTCCGTAAACGTTCCGCATGCCATAGTGCCGAGCCAGCCTTTCGTTGACGAAGGTGTAATCCCCGTTCAGCATGTCCAGGATCGGCCGGTCTTCCCGCAGCATGCTTTCCAGAAATAGCTCGGTCTCCTGCTGGAATGCCTCGCGCAGGTTCTGGTC
>CAMAWS010000031.1 GCA_945861845.1 Candidatus Sulfopaludibacter sp. SbA3
GGGATATCCCCGTCACCGGCAATCTCATTCGAAGTGTCGACGATGATGACGCGCTTGTTCAGTTCCTTCGAAAGAACGCGAGCACTCTCTCGAAGCAGCGTCGTCTTCCCTACGCCGGGGCGTCCGAGTAAAAGCAGGCTCTTCCCCGACTCAACGACATCACGCAGAATATCGACCGTGCCGTATACGGCGCGGCCCACGCGGCACGTGAGGCCAATGACCGTGTCGCGGCGGTTGCGGATAGCCGAGATGCGGTGCAGCGTTCCCTCAATGCCGGCGCGATTATCCTGCGTAAACGTTCCCACCCGGTGAGTGACATAGTCGATGTCCTCCCGCGCAATTGCCTGGTCGCTGAGGTCGACCACGCACGCCGGGAAGCGCGCTTCGGGCTTGCGGCCCAGGTCCATGACAATCTCGATGAGGTGACGGAGGTCGGCCTGGCGATGAAGCGCTTCGCGAAGATGCGGAGGCATGACGCGAAGGAGGAGATCGAGGTCGTCCGTGATTTCCCTGCTCGGCAATTCACTCTCCTTGCGTGTGTGCTACCCTGACAACACATGAGCGGCTGCGAATGCAAGCCCGACAGGGCGCAGCCATTAACAATATGATGATTGAACTATGTCAGAACGAGGATCTTGACCGGTTGCTCGAAACATCGCAAACCAATCCGGTCCTCATTTTCAAGCATAGCACGCAGTGTTCTGTCAGCGGCGTGGCCTACGAGGAGCTTCAGCGCTTCACGGAAACATTCGGGGACGTGCCTTGCGGAGTGATCCTGGTGATCGAGAACCGGGCCCTATCCAACAGCGCCGCTTCCCGGCTCAATGTGCGTCATCAGTCGCCCCAGGCCATACTGGTCGAACGCGGCCTTCCCGTGTGGACGGCTTCGCAGTGGTCGATCACAACGGACGCCCTCGAAAAAGCCTTAAGTCAATTCCCGAAATGCCCAACCGCTTAAGCCAGGAAACAAGTCCATACCTGCTCCAGCATGCGAATAATCCGGTCGACTGGCAGGCGTGGGGACCCGAGGCGCTGGATCGCGCTCGCAAAGAAGACAAGCCGATCCTGCTGAGCATCGGCTATTCGGCCTGCCATTGGTGCCACGTGATGGAGCACGAGTCGTTTGAAAACGATGCGATCGCGAACGTGATGAACGAGAATTTCGTGAACATCAAGGTCGATCGCGAGGAGCGGCCGGATCTCGACCAGATCTACATGAACGCCGTACAGATGATGACGGGAAGCGGCGGATGGCCCCTTACTGTATTCCTGCTGCCGAATGGCCAGCCGTTCTTTGGCGGAACTTACTTCCCTCCCGAGGATCGTTATAACCGGCCCGGATTCATGCGCGTGCTGCATACCATTTCGGGCGCCTACCAAACGCGCCGTCAGGACGTGACGGAGAACGCGCAACTCCTGGTCAACCAGTTGAACCAGCTGGCAAAACGAAAGGGTGGCGCAGCAGCGTTCGACACGGGCCTGCTGGACAACGCCTATCGAGGGCTCAGTTCACGATTTGACGCGCGTGAAGGGGGCTTCGGCGGCGCGCCGAAATTCCCTCCCAGCATGAGTATCGACTTCCTGCTTCGCTATCATCATCGCAACCCACACACCGATGGCGAGCAGGCCCTGTACATGGCCACGCTCACGTTGGACAAGATGGCGCACGGCGGCATGTACGACCATGTTGGCGGTGGATTCCATCGCTATTCGGTCGACGATCGCTGGCTTGTACCGCACTTCGAGAAAATGCTGTACGACAACGCCCTGCTCGCGCGGGCATACCTGGACGGCTATCGCGTCACCCGAAACCCGCTCTACCGGACGATTACGACCGAAATCCTCGACTTCGTCGTTCGAGAAATGCGCGATCCATCAGGCGGCTTCTATTCAACTCAGGACGCCGACAGCGAAGGAGTCGAAGGCAAGTTCTACGTATGGAGCCTCGACGAATTCAAGAGCGTGGCGGGTCCGGATGCCGGCCTTCTCGCAAAATACCTCGACGTCACGGCTCACGGTAATTTTGAGCACAGCAACATCCTGAACGTTCCCCGCCCTCCGGACCTGTTCAGCAAGCTCGAAGGCGTTTCCGTTGAAGACCTGGAAATGAAACTGGAAGCGGCCAAAAAGAAGCTCTACGCCGCGCGCGAAGAACGCATCCATCCCGGCCGCGACGAGAAGATCCTGACGGACTGGAATGGAATGATGCTCCGCGCCTTTGCCGACGCCGCTCAATACCTCGGCCGCGACGACTATCGCGCAATTGCCGAATCGAACGCCGGCTTCCTGCTGAAAACGATGTGGGACGGCAAGCGCCTGCTCCATTGTTTCAAGGATGGCCGCGCCCGGTTTAACGCCTATCTTGATGACTATGCCAATGTGGTGGATGGGCTCTTGTCTCTCTATGCGCTGACGTTTGACTGCAAATGGCTGGATCGGGCCTCTGAAATTACCGCTACGATGATCGAAGAATTCTGGGACGTTGAAAACGGAGGCTTCTACTTCACGGCGGGCAACCACGAGGAGCTGATTTCACGCACGAAGGACTACTTCGATAATGCGACTCCGGCGGGGAATTCCGTTGCAGCCGATGCGCTGCTGCGTATGGGCGCGCTGCTCGACAGGAACGACTATCGCGAAAAAGCGGAGCAGATCTTCCAACTCACATCCGAATTTCTCCAGCAGTATGCGTCCGGCTTCGGCCGCCTGCTTGGAGCGATGGACTTCTATCTCGGCCCGTCCAGGGAACTGGCTATTGCCGGTGAACCCGCTGAACTTGCCGAAGTTTACCGGCGGCATTACCTGCCGCGAACCATCGTCGCCGCCGGAAGCGGCGGCAATATTCCACTGCTGAAGGATCGGCCAATGCTCGGCGGCAAGCCGACGGCATACGTCTGTGAAAACCAGGCTTGCCTGCAGCCGGTGACCGATCCGGCGGCGCTCGAAGCACAGCTTATATGACCTGGGATGACGTGCTCGACCGGTTGGCCGATGCCGGCTTCAATCCGGTCGAAGAAATCTACATGGAGAACTACGGCAAGGTTCTCGCGGCCCAGCAGCCACGGTTTAGCGGCCGGAACTTCCGCTGCTCCTGCGGAGTGATTTCCTGCAAAGGCGTGCGGATCGAGGTCCTTCTATTCCCTTCCGAAACACACCTGGACGAGTTTTTTGAGCTTATCGGGGATGATCCCCGGTGGGTCCGCCGCGGCAACGCCGTGCTTCATTTTCCGGAATCCGACCCTGCCATGCTCGGCAGCATCGTGGACGCTCTCGCTTCAGGAGTGCTCTGACGTCTCCAGGGCGGGCGGTTCCAGATAACAGCTATCACCAGCATTGCCGGACCCAGCCAGAGCAGGTGCTGTGCGGCACGCGCAAAGTCCAACGCGCGCGAGTAATGAGGGAATGCCCTGCCATAAACGATCTCGATGTGAAGCCAGTAGACCAACAGGGATGCGCGGCCGATCGTCTGCAACGGACTCCAGTTCTCGCGGCCGCGGCGCTGCGACCACATATACCCGCCATACAAGATCAGTAATATGAGCCCGATCCTGAAGAGGAAGAAGTGCGGACTCGTTACAGAGTAGTCAAAGAAGCCATACTCGAAAATCGGGAAGTAGGACATCAGCGTACCGGCGGAGTAACACGCTATGCCGAAAACTGCAACCCAGGTCAGGAACCGTCGTTCCATGTGGCGTTCTCTGGCCTCTATCAACGCGTACCCGAGTGCGATGCCTGTGAGGGCGAAACTCACCCAGGGAATAAGGCTGAAGTAAGAGATTTCACCGCCGCCATTGATGTAGGAAAGCAGTAATGGATGAACATCGCCACGCAGCGGATATAAGAACGGCGTCAGCGCCACCACCGCAATGGCAGCCGTAGACATCGCAACGAGATTTGCAAGGCGAGCCGCGAACAGCACTGAGAAGAAGCCGATTGCGAGCGTGCAGACGGCGATACAGTTCAGAGTATCGACGCGGAAAACGTCGCTCCACCTCGAGTCTGGATACCACACGAGCCACTGCTCGATCCGGAAAGCATAGGCAAGCGCCAGGATCCATGCGCCGCGCCGCGCAACCCTCGCCGCCAGTTCGAGCCGCGTAGCGCCGCGCGACCGCATGCGGTCAAGCACCATCGCGAGGGACACGCCAACCAGGAACAGGAAAACGGGCGCCGGCAGCCCGCCAAGAAACTGGCTGAGCCAGAACCATTCGCCCGTCCGATCCTGCGGCCGGACCCACGATTCGAAGACGTGCCCCTGGAGCATGATTGCCGCCGCCAGGCCGCGCATCCAGTCCAAGTAAGAGATTCGTGAAGATTTGATCAACGTTTGCCCAACTAATCCTTATGTCACGGCCGTAGATTAGCGATTTTCTCACATCAATCAATCTTGTTATGGAAATTGTTCGCAACAGGGGTGCAATTAAATGTGCGCATCAACTCTGAACTCCCCTCCTGAGTTAGGAGGGGTGGACGTGCCATCAAGTAAATTTCGCCGCAGGCGCCCTTTGAAAGGCACGGACGGGGTGGTTCCGTATGCGAACCACCCCGTCTGCGCCCGGATAAGGAGGCCTCGCGGCATTTGCTCTATGGGCGCAGCCACCCCTCCTAACTTAGGAGGGGAGTTTGGGACCAAGCCAGCGCCACCAAACAGACCTCTGACTCGCACATCTAATTGCACCCTCGCAACAGTGCGATCTGTGGGCGTGGGGCTTTTAGGCCCGCGCCCACAGATCGCATTACTCTTCCAGCAGTAGTGGGTGGATCAGAAAAGTAACGGCAATCAACAGAATGACCAGCAACATCGAGGCGGAGGCTGTCGAGATAAGGTCCACGGTCAGGGGCCCCAGGTTCGCAAGCCTGCTCATCCACCTAAGGATCTCGGAAGACAGGCCGCCGAATTCCCCGCGGATCAGAACCAGCGTCGCCGCACATGCGCTCAGGATGGCGATGCAGGCGCCTTCGAGCAAGGCAAACACCCGCATCTTGCGATCTCGTTTCATCTGTGCGCTCAAGAGACGGGCTTCGATCCAAAGCACATCCGGATCGCGCAGTGGTGGCCAGCCCGGATCCACAGCCAGAGACCGCGTCCATTCAGCGGCGTGAATCACATCGCTGCAATGGATGCAGGAGGAGACGTGACAGGATGTTTCTTCATCCCAGAGTCCGGACTCGGCCGCTTTAGTGACGGCCGCTTCGTAAGTACACCATTGCCGCATCAAGCAACCTCCGGCCCGATGCCGGCGCGTTGCAGCAGGCCAACCAGCGCCTTTCGAGCCCTGAACAACAACACACGCACGCTTCGCTCCTTCACGCCGGCGGCTGCCGCGATCTCGCGGTGATCGCACCCTTCCACGTAGGCGAGCCATAATAGTGAACGCTGCTGCGGCTTGAGCTGTGAAAAGAGGATCCTCACATCATCGTCCATGTCGCGTCCGGGCCGCTCGCCGCGAAGAGGGAGTTGGAGATTTCCCGCCATCTCGCGCTGGCGCCGCCGCCAGTTGTCGACGATCAGCGAATCCGCCGTTCGATAGAGATATGCGCGCATGCCGTGCTCATCCATCTTGTTCTGTATGCGCAGGAATTTAAGAAACACCTCCTGCAGAATGTCGTCCGCGGAGTCGATCGAACCGCAGCTCCGCGCAATGTATGCGCGCAGCCGCGGCGCCGTCTTTTGATAGAAGGCCTTGAATGCAGCCTGGTCCATACGTGTTTATCGATGCGCCACAATTCAGCACAACCAACTTATAGGGATAGGGAATCCCCCGGAGTATCGGATAGTCCCAATTTCTTTGCGAGCCAATAACTCACGCCTGCAGACGCCAGAAGCGCCAGTCCTAGCCCCGTAAACAACCCAACCGCCTCAAGGTCTTCACCGCCGAAGTAGAAACCTACGCCGGCCCCAATCGCAATAATTCCTCCTACCGCCAGGGCAATAACTCTTCTCTTCGAACCATACCTTGAAGCCGGCGGTTCCTGCATGAGCCGCCGTCCGGCGTCCGTGTTCAGAAATTCGTTCAATTCCTGACCTGACGAGAACTTGGCGAGGACTTCCTTTTGCAATTCGGCTCTGATCCGGCTCTGGTTCATCTTGTTTCGAATTTGGAACCAGACGATCAGGATGATCATTACAAATGGCGCGATTCCGGTTAATTGGGCAATGACATCTGCCATAGCATCTCCCTCCGCACACTAAACGCCTGGGAACCTCTTTCGGTTAACAGTGGACGTAAGGATCGCGCTATCTTGCGGTGGCGGTGAGCGTCGAGCTGTTGAGCTTTTCCTGGCGGCCGGCGATGTATTTGAGGAACTCCGGTTTCGTTTTTGCGGGAAGTGGAACGGGAGGTTCGGACTTGATCGAGAGCGGATTGATCGGCGTTCCGTTGCGGGTCATCATGTAGTGTAGATGCGGGCCTGTCGCAAGACCCGTGGCTCCAACGGCGCCTACGCGCTCCCCCTGTTTGATGGTCCTGCCCGGTCGAACTCCATCCGCAATTCGTGACAGGTGCGCGTATCCGGTCGTCAGTCCACTCGCGTGCCGGATCTGAACCAGGCGTCCGTAGCCCCCGTTCCAGCCGGACGAGGTGACGGTACCGTCGGCAACCGCCACGACCGGCGTGCCGGAAGCTGCCGCATAGTCCACGGCCATGTGGGAGCGTACGCTGTTCAATATCGGATGCATGCGGCGGCGGGTAAAACCGGAACTGATTCGCGCGTTGAACTCGAGAGGCGAAGCGAGAAACGGCCGCTTGATGGAGTTGCCCTTCTCGTCGTAGTAGGAATCGCGGAAGAGAAACGCCCGATAGCTCTTCCCGTCGTTTACGAGTTCAGCGGCATGAATGTCGCCATACTTTACGAACTTGCCTTCGTGGTAATACTCATCCACGACCATGCGGACCGTATCGCCGGGTTGAATATCGGAACTGAAATCCACGTCCCAGGCGAAGATGCTGTTCGCAAGCTGGTTTGTCAGCCAGTCGTGCTTCGGATAATCCGCAAGTGCATTCCACAATGAACTCTGTATTTCCGCAACAACTGTGGACTCGCGCTCCTCGAGCTCCAGCTTTTCGACCCTGGCCGCATAGGATTCCGATTCGTCCTCAAGTTTTTCGACCCTCTCGACCTTCAGCACTCGCTCGTCATCGATTTTGTATTCAAAGGTCCGGAGTGCGCCATCTTCCTTTTCCAGCCTGAAGAGATTTCCGGAACGGATGTCGCGAACATCGAAGACCGGCTTGATCAGAAGGGCTATCTCGTTTGCAATCGTCACCGGGACGTTGAAATCAGCGAGCGTGGCCACCAGCGTGGTGTTCTCTTCAATCTTGCCTTCGGTCACTTCGATTGTCGGCGGTATGTTGAATGGCTGGTGTGAAGCAGCCTCGGATACGAATCGAGCCTCCCAATACCTGGGTATGAGAGTCATGATCACTGCCATGACCAGGACCCAGATACACCCGACATTGCATTTGTATATTCCCATCACACCTCCGGCAAGCGCCCCAATATTAATGCAGCAGCAGGCCTTAAGGAAGATCCAAAATCACAAACCGGCCGTCCAACCTGCTAGTCGCCGAAGGAAATTCCTATATCGCGGGCAGATAAGAGAAGGTCGCTGTCGAGTGGAACAGTCTTTCGCTTCGCAAGGACATCCTTCAGCAGGACCGACTCCACGTCAGGCGGGATGAGAGCAACCATTCGCCCGTATTCACCCTTACGGACCAGCCGCGCCGCCGCGGCGCCGAATCGCGTACCCAGAACGCGATCGAACGTAGTCGGAGGCCCCCCGCGCTGCAGGTGCCCAAGGACGACAACGCGGGTTTCCTTGCCCGTAAGCGCGGTGATGGCTTCAGCGACCTGTTCTCCTACGCCACCCAGCCGTTGTTCGCGGCCGGCCTGCTTGGGATCTCGGTGGGTAATGAATCCGCCTTTTGGGAAGGCGCCTTCCGCAACGACGACAATGCTGAAATGCTTGCCCTGTCTTTCACGCGCAAAGACACTTTCGGCGACCTTTTCGAGATCGTATGGAATTTCAGGTATGAGAATGCAATCCGCGCCGCCGGCGATACCGGAATTGACGGCGATCCATCCCGCATTACGGCCCATGACCTCGACGACGATCACTCGCCGGTGGCTTTCGGCCGTCGTGTGCAGCTTGTCGAGAGCGTCGCGGCCGGTATTGACCGCGGTGTCAAAACCGAACGTTATGACCGTGCCGCCAATGTCGTTGTCGATGGTCTTGGGAATGCCGACAACGGGCATGCCCTTTTCGTACAATTTCTGGGCAATTCCAAGCGTGCCATCACCACCGATCGCGATGAGCGCATCGAGTTCCATCTTGCGGAAATTGGCCATCACCGTGTCGGATATGTCCCGTTCCACAGTTTCGCCACCGGCGATTACGGTGGGGTACGCAAATGGATTGGCGGCGTTGGTGGTGCCGAGGATCGTGCCACCCAGATGAAGGATGCCGGAAACATTGGCGGTTCCGAGCGGTCTCGTCCTACAATGCACGAGGCCGTCGAAGCCTTCTTCAATACCAACGACGTCCCATCCATACCCGGCCGCGGTCTTGACTGCCGCCCGGATAACGGCATTGAGAGCAGGACAATCACCGCCACCGGTGAGAATACCTATTCGCATGTACCCCTCCTGGGTTTCTGGTAGGGTGATTCTTCTTGAATCGGAAATGTTTTGAAAGCTATTTCAGCAAGAGTTCCTTTTGGAGGTAGTAGTAACAATGAAACGCATGATCGTAGCTGTCCTGCTGCTGATCGCCGTTCCAGCGGTTTCGACTCCGGCGTTTTCCCAGGCGAAGAAGACCGAAAAGACGGAGAAGGCGAAAGACCCTGTCTGCGGAATCATGGTCGATAAGAATCCGGAACTCTCGTCCTCACACAAGGGCGAAACGTATTACTTCTGCTCGCGCGCCGACATGGACGAATTCAAGAAGAACCCGGACAAATACGCAAACAAGAAATAAGAGCACTCGGATTCCGCCCGCCCATTCCCTTGCAATAGCGTGAACCGCAACATCATCGGCATCAGCACGGTTCAATTCGGCGTTCTGGTGGCGGTGCAGGCGGTCACATCGATGATCGTCTACGTGCCTGCAGCAAAAATTGCCGACCGCATCGGCCGAAAACCATTCGTGATCATCACATTCCTGTTCTTTGCGCTGTTTCCGATCGCGGTAGTCTTGTCCACGGGCTTCTTATCCCTTGTGGCTGCCTTTGTCATCGGAGGCCTGCGCGAGATCGGCGAACCCGCCCGCAAGGCCATGATCGTGGACTTCGCCCTGCCGGAGTTTCGAGGAAGAATGGTGGGCCTGTATTACTTCGCCCGAAGTATTTCGATTACGCCATCCGCCTTGATCGGGGGGCTGCTGTGGCGAATATCCCCGGCAGTGCCGTTCGTCACCGCCGGCGTGATTGGCGTGATTGGAATGCTGGTTTTTGCGGCTACCGTCGAAGAGCAGTACGCGTCGTAGGCTGGAAGCAGTAATGCGTTAGTCTCGGACGGTAGAATGAGGATCGGGCAGCTTTCCCGTCCCAGCCGTGGAGCGGCGGCATAGCGTAGCCACGGGCGGGAGCCCGTGGTTGTGGAACTCCAGACGGACCAAGCCCCGTAGGGGCGGCATAGCACGCAACGTGTTATGCCGCCCCTACGGGGCTTCGCGCTGAGCCAGTCTCTGCCACGGGCTTCCGCCCGTGGCTATAGTATTCCGCCGCTCCGCGGCTCGGGCCGGGAAAGCCGCCCCTCCCCCCTTCTACCGTCCGAGACTGAAGCCCCGCGCCCACATGTTGACCAGATCCCGATGAACATTACCTGGCCCTATTTGGCTCACAGCAGGCGCACAAGCCGGACAAGTGTTTCGCCATTGATTGTCATTTAGGTTCTGCGTGCATTTTTAAATCATGTTTGATCGGATACTCCGGATTCCGGCGTCCCAGAGTTTCTTCCTGTTCGGTGCGCGTGGCACGGGCAAGTCCACGCTTCTATCCGCGCAGATTCCTGTCGATCGATCTCCGATCGACGCATCGAATGGAGCGTGATTGATGAGGTTCAAAAATCGCCCGCGCTCCTCGACGTGGTGCAGAAGGAGATGGGCCGGCGCCGATTCCGCTTCGCCCTTTCCGGATCCAGCGCGCGCAAGCTCAAACGCGGCGCCGCAAGTCTGCCTGCAGGCCGCGCTCTGGAGCACCATCTGTTTCCTCTGACGCACGTCGAACAGGAGGACCGTTTCGATCTCGGTTTCGCTCTCCGTTGGGGAAGCATGCCCTCTGCCTGAGTCCGTTCCCCTCGGCCTCGATCGGCGGACTGCTGTGGCGAATCGCCCCGGCAGTGCCGTTCGTCGCCGCCGGCGTGATTGGCATGATTGGAATGCTGGTCTTTGCGGCTACCGTCGAAGAGCAATACGCGTCGTGACCATCAGGCAGTCACGCGAATGTGCCCGCGCAAATACTCTGGAGCGAAGTCTGCACCGTTCTCCCAGGCAACCGTGTGGCAAGCAATGATGAAACGCTTGAAGAGTTCGACGTCGCGCAACGGCATGAAAATCGGACCTGTCAATTCCTCGGACAGGTCAACCTCACCGCACGTGCCGTCGTTGAACCGGAGCCACAGGGTATAGTCTCGAACGTAATTCGCCTCAACTACGTGTATGAACATGTGTCTATTCTAATGGTTCGATGCGTCTCAGGGGAAGTTCTTGACGGGCACGCTGCCAGTCGTCGGCTAATTCCCCTTTATGAAGCTCGTACCATTCGAGGACCGCATTGAGTGCTCGCCGGGGAAACTTGCCGGTCACGATTCCCGTATCGATATCGACCGTGATTTCGAACTCGCCGTAGTCCGCATGAAAATGTGCCGGCGGGTGGTCACGGTAGTTCATATAGATGACGATTCCGAGAAAGCGACTGATTTCGGGCACTTCGCTAGCCCTTCTTCGCAGTCTCGAAAAGGCGGGAGGCGCGGGTTGGATTGAAGACTCCGCAACTGCAGAATCTTGCCAGCGTGGTGGACGCCTGATCGGGAGTGCGTCTTCCCTGCTTCACCCATTCCACGAGCTTGCGCACGAGATTGAAGGAAATCATTCCGTGGCCGCACATCGTGGAAAGTTCCAGCGTGTTGCGGTCGGCCATCCGGTCTGTTTGACCGAAGAAGCCCAGTGAGTATTCGACGCTGTGCCGCTCGAGTCCCGCGCGGCGGGCGCATTCCTGGGCCTTGTCCAGCGCGCCGCTGATATTGATGGAAAGGCCGAGATCTTCGGCCTTGAGTTCCTTGATAAAGGCGACGACGTTGTCCGGGTTATCAAAAACCGCCGCAACCGTGGTCGGGCACGACACGCCGCTTTGCACAGCGTCGAAATTCGTGGTCTCGTCGCGGCGCCAATGCACGGTCGGCTTCAGATCCTTCGAAGGCCTGTAGATGCAACCATGGCTGGCGTCGCCCAGGTTCACCGGATGGTGCTTTTGCGCAATCTGAAGAAACCGGCGCTCCTTTTCGACACAGTCCTTGTCGTTGCGTCCGCGCGCGGGTATCGCAAAAACGATGTAGTCGTCACTGAAGCTTTCGGCAGATCCGTATCGGTGCAGTGTGTTGGTCAAGAAGCGTGCCCCAATCCGAGGTTTGTCTTTCCACGGACAAAAGAAAGGCCCTCGCCCGCCAGGACCTCATCCAGGGCGCTGGCGCCGTCCTGCTCGCAGCGCGTCGAGACGCCGACAGCGACGACGGTGTCCAAAGTCTTCGATACCTGATCGATTCTTGCGAGAACGGCCGGCACATTATTAATGGATGTCTTGAACTCGACGATTGCCGAAAGAATCTTCTCGTTGAGGATGTCGTCGCGGAGTTTTCCGGTGGCCTTGTCGGTCATCATGTGCGTGACCGGATTATTCGGCTCAAACGCGATGCCGGTCTTTGCGAGGGCCATGGCCATCGTTTCGATATCCCGGAATCGCACACCGACCGTCGGACGCCCGAATTCCACAACGTATCCGACTTCACCGATACCCACGCGATTGGTCACATCGTTAGTTTTCACTTCTTCCGTACCCCGGCCATGAACACCTGTGCTTTCATGGGTCACCTGCGGATCGCTGAACGCGCGCCGCACGACTCGCGGCCAGGAGAGTTCATCGGGGGTAATAGCGGAAGTCGGACACACGTCCGGCTCGGGATCGAAACGCAACCGAAAGAGCTTCAGGAAGGAACGAACACCGCGAACGAGACTGGGATTGAGTTTTTCCATGCTCATTCCACGAAAGCAGGTATAACACTCGACGCACTCGTCGGAATTCACGGAAGCCCGGTTCGTTGACGCATCGATGGAAATGGCTCCCATTGGGCAAACCGGAACACAGTTCCCGCACGCGACACATTTCCGATCATCAATCTTCATAAGATACACGGAGTTTAGCACATGGGTCCCGTGCTAACATTTGCACTCTCTTTGAGCTAAGGAGGATCCCTGATGAGCAAGTCGGCATTCGCCGAAAAACACCCGTGGACGCTTCCGTGGTGGAAAGCCGAAGGCGAAAATTTCTGGGTCTTGGTCTATATCTTCGCTATTCACATTCTGAGCATCCTCGGGCTCGTGTTCTATACCCTGCCCGGCTGGCCCGTGTTTCTTTCTGCGATGTTCCTTGCTTGCCTGGGCGGACTCGGCACAACCGTCGGATATCATCGGGCGCTGGCGCATCGCGCCGTGAAGCTGCATCCCGTAGTCGAGCAAATTCTCATTTTGTTTGCCGTGTTCAATGGCTCCGGCGCGCCGAGCACCTGGATCGCGAACCATCGCAATCATCACGCAGCCGCAGATACAGTCGATGATGTCTCCAGCCCGCGTCATGGTGGATTCTGGTGGGCGCATCTTCGCTGGCTGTACCAGTGGGAAGCGTCGAGCATGCAGAAATGGTGCCCGGACATGATGCAGAGCAAGTACACGTTTTGGGCGAAGATTCAGATCCCCATCGTTGCCGTATCGCTGACATTCGGTTACTTTCTCTTCGGTTGGGCGGGGCTCCTGTGGCTTGGCCCCATGCGAATGCTGTACTGCCTGCACCTGCAGTGTTTCGTGAACAGCCTGCTCCATCTAAAGGAAGGCCTGCCGGAGGGCGTCGATTCCAGCCAGAACATCTGGTGGCTCGGTCCGCTGCAGGTAACAGCATGGGGCGAGAACTGGCACGGCAACCACCACGCATACCCGGCCTCCGCAAAATTCAGCCGTCATTGGTGGCAAATCGACATCGGCTGGTACGTGATTCGAGGATTACAGGCGGTCGGCCTGGCGTCGAACATACGATTGCATCCGCAGTAGCTTTACCCTGCCCCAGTGGGCGCGGGGCTTTAGCCCCGTGCCAAGTTCCTACAGAAATTTTCTCGATCTTGGCACG
>CAMAWS010000032.1 GCA_945861845.1 Candidatus Sulfopaludibacter sp. SbA3
TCCCATTTTGCGCGAACGCAAAATAGGAAATGACCGGCCGGACCGGGAATTTCCAGGAGTCTCCATGGCTCTTCGGACTAGTTGATTTGCTGTGCCCCGACGACCTTCAATGTTCCCCGGCTTGCCGCTCCGCGGCTCTTGAAGTCCACGCTGCCGACGATTTGTTCATCGCCGGGGATCAGGCGCTGTTTGACGGTGAGCCGGTCCATTTCCAATACCGAGCCATCCTCGCCCATGTAGGTTGCATCCAGCAGAATGTCGTCGTAGGTGTAACGGTTGCTGTTGTTGCGGAAACCGATAATCCAGGCAGGACGAGTGCCATTAACCTCGGGACGGAATTCGGCGCGGGTGATTTCGATATCGCGGACGGGATCGGCCCGGGCGATCCACGAGATAATTGCATCACCGTACGAGCGGTATCCCAGGAACAGGATTATTGCGACGAGGGCAAGGCGCCGCCCGATCACCCATTCCCGCGTGCGCAAGAAAGAGAGCATCAGGGATTCGGCGCCTCGTCGAGCACAACCTGCAGGTCCATCATCTGATTGTTCCGCAGCACGGTCACCTTCACTCGCTCTCCGGGTTTGTACCGGTCGACCTCAGTCGCCATTTCCTGGTTGGATCTCATGACCTTGTCCTGCAGTTTCAGGATGACGTCTCCGCCTACTGGAAATTGGTAGTTGCCCACGATGATTTGCCGCGACGGTCCGCGGATTCCAATACGGGCGGCAGGGCTGCCCGGCTGCACACCTATGACGAGAAGGCCGCCTTCGGTGTCGATCCCGAGCTCGCGGGCGAGCGCCGGGGCGTCGCTCAGCGCAAAAGTCGTAAGGCCCATGTAGGAATGGCGGACATGGCCGAGGGTAATGAGATCGGCGGTTATCCGGCGCACGGTGTCTGCCGGAATAGCAAAGCCGATACCGGCGCTGCTTCGGGACTCCGAAAGGATCGCCGTGTTGATTCCGATGATCTGTCCCCGGCTGTTCAGCAGCGGACCGCCGGAGTTTCCCGGATTGATGGCGGCGTCGGTCTGGATGATTTCGTCGATTATCCGCCCGTTAGGGCCTTCAATCGATCGTCCCAGGGAACTGATGATTCCGGTGGTCAGCGTTCGCTCCAGGCCGTATGGATTACCGATCGCGAGAACCTTTTGCCCGACCAGCAGGCCTTTGGAAGTTCCCAGCGGTATCGGGGTAAGGCGGGCTGCAGGAACATTGATCTTGATGACGGCCAGGTCGTTGTTGGCGTCGCTGCCCACGACTTCGGCCGTATGCTTGCTCTTGTCCGCCAGCGTAACTTCGAGACGCCGCGCGCCCTGGATCACATGGAAGTTCGTCAGGATGCGCCCCTCGGTATCGATGATCGCGCCGGATCCTGTGCCTGCCTCCATCGGAACGGGCCTGAGGAAGAAGTCGTATCCGAGTGTGGTGGTCGTGATGTTCACGACGCCGGCACTGTACCTCTGGTAGATATCAATGTTGTTCGACTCGTCAGGGCTCATCGCGCCCGCCGCGCCAGGTTGCTGTGCCGGAGTCTCGGTCGAAGATGCCCAACTTACAGCCGGCGGTGCGGGGGTATCCGCAGACTGCAGCGGACGCCACTCCAGAACGACGTAAACAATCGCTGCGGTGATGATTGAACTGAGGATTGAAACCTTGACAATGTTCTTCATTGATGGAGCTCCAGTATATCTCCTTCACTACTGACGTGGTTCGGGAATCCAGAGGCAGATAAACGGAATCAATACAGTAACTGACGCGGCGGCAATGGATACGAACGCAAAGCCTCCTGAATCGAAGGCATAGGCCGAAACGGTTGCCATCGTCGCAATCCCCAGCTGGGATGCCGCATTGCGAATCGCAATATATTCACCACGAATTTCCGGTCCAACAAGCTCTGTAGTGACGGCATGGAGGGGAGCCTGCCGGGCCGAAGCAGCAATGCTGAGAGTCGCGATTCCGAAGACCAGCCAGATTCCGGACTCAATACGGGCCACAACCAGAAACAGCACCGCCAATGCCACGTTGGCCCAGATGATGACGCTTTTCTTGCCGGCATGGTCCGACAGCCAGCCCGATAGCGGCGATGCGGCCATTGCCGCAAGGCCCGAAACCATGAAGAGCAGTCCGATCCGGTCGATGCCGATCCCGCGTTCCGACTGCAGCCACGCCCCAACGTACGTAAGAAATCCCACGATGCCGCCGGACGTCAGAAATGCCGCAACCACGCCCGCCATGCGTTCAGGCCTATGGAAGTGACTCAGGAGGCCCCGATAAGAGAAGGGGACGGCGGACTTCGTTGCCCGCGTCGCATCGGCCGGAAGGCGCATTGCCGTGAGCGCCAGCATGAGCCCGCCCATGGCGGCAAGAATTCCAAACACGACATGCCAGCCCTGGCGGGAGGCTACAAATGCCGCCAGGGGAATTCCAATTACGAACGCGCAGAAATAAGCCATCGAAATGACGCCCATGGCCCGTCCACGCTGGGCATATGGAAAGTGATCGCCTGCCAGGGAGAGCGAACACGTTGACAGCACGCCCGCGCTGAGACCGGTAATAGTACGTAGAATCAGTAGCGCGCCGTATGTGGAAACGTGGTATGTAAGAAATGATGCTGCAGAGAACAACGCGAGCCCGAAGCTGAGAACTTTCTTGCGGCCGATTCGATCCGAGACTGGACCGGCAAACAGGGCGAACATGGCGGCGGCCAGGGAGTAGCAGGTAACAATGATTCCCGCTCGGCCAGCCGGCATGTTCATATCCCTGGCGATGAGTGGCAGAAGCGGCGGGATCAACTGTGTGTCCGACACTCCAAGGAAAAGGACTCCGAAAAGAATCAGTGCGACGCTCCAATCGAATCGTTTGGATTCAGACACGCGCGGATTGTAACAAACTTGATGGCTGCGTTCCGGTGACTTTATGAAACGCGAATTCGACGATATTGACGACATCCAGCAAAAGATTCAGACCATTCCGGAGGAATTGCCGATCCTTCCTGTTCGTGACGCGGTCATCTTTCCCAACGCCGTCATGCCGCTGACCGTCGGAAGGGAAATGTCGGTAAAGCTGATTACGGAGGTCCAGCAGGGCAGCGGAATGCTGGTCGTTCTGACGCAGCGTGACAAGAAAGTCGATTCGCCCGGTCCGGCCGATTTGTACGAGATTGGCACCGTCAGCATGGTGCATCGCGTGATGAAAACCCCGGAAGGGAACCTTTTCGTCATTATCATGGGCGTTTCACGCATGAGGGTTAAGGAGTTTCTTCAGTTCGATCCGTATCTCCGGGCTCGAATTGAAGTGCTCGCCGACGAAAAGGAAGATGAAACCTCCGTTGATTTCCAGGCGCTCCGCAGGACCGTCATCAGCCAGTTCGAACGCATTATCAAGCTTTCTCCGCAGTTGCCCGAGGATCTCCAGACGATAGTCATTAATATCGAGGAAAGCGGCCGCCTTGCCGACTACATCGCGACGAATCTGCCCAACCTGTCGATTGCCTCCAAGCAAATTGTGCTCGAGGAGATTTCGGTCAGGAAGCGCCTCGATCTTTTGAACACCGAGCTTGCGAAGGAGCTGGAAGTTCTGGAATTGCGCAGCAAGATTCAGAGCCAGGTCCAGGAAGAAGTGGGAAAGAGCCAGCGTGAATACTTCCTTCGCGAGCAGCTGCGCGCCATCCACCGCGAATTGGGCGAGTCCGACGACACACAGCGGGAGATTGAAGAGCTCCGCCAGAAAATTGAAGCGGCTTCCATGACCGAGGAGGCCCGCAAGGAGGCTGATCGCGAGCTGGGCCGGCTCGGCCGCATGTCGCCTGCCGCCGCTGAATATACCGTTACGAGGACATACCTGGACTGGCTGGTAACATTGCCGTGGAGCGTTCTCACCACGGAAAGAGTGGACATCGTCCGGGCGAAAGAAGTCCTGGATAGAGATCACTACGATCTCGAAAAGATCAAGTCGCGGATCCTTGAATATCTCGCGGTGCTCGAATTGAAACCGCAGGGCAAGGCGCCGATTCTATGTTTCGTCGGGCCGCCGGGCGTCGGTAAGACGTCGCTGGGGCGCTCTGTCGCCGACGCAATGGGCCGGAAATTCATCCGCATCTCGCTTGGAGGCATGCGCGACGAGGCCGAAATTCGCGGCCATCGCCGGACGTATATCGGAGCTCTTCCCGGACAGGTTATTCAGAACATCCGCCGGGCGGGATCGCGCGATCCCGTGTTCATGCTCGACGAAATCGACAAGCTGGGCGCAGACTTTCGCGGCGATCCGGCTTCTGCCCTCCTGGAGGTTCTCGATCCCGAGCAGAACAACGCGTTTCGCGATCACTATCTGGACGTGGCTTTTGATCTATCGCGGGTGTTCTTCATCACGACGGCGAATGTTCTCGACACGATCCCCTCGGCTCTTCGCGACCGCATGGAAGTCATCGAGCTTCCGGGATACACCGAGGAGGAAAAAGTCCAGATTGCGCGCAACTACCTGGTTCCGCGTGGTCGCGAGAACAACGGCATTCAGCCCGATCAGATTGAGTTCGAGGACAAGGCCCTTGGACACCTGGTTCGGCACTACACCCGTGAAACCGGCGTTCGCAACCTGGAGCGCGAAATTGCCAGCATCTGCAGAAAGCATGCTCGGCGAATCCTGGAAGGCAAGGACCCTCATCTGGTTGTTACGCCCGAGGTGATTACTGAATTTCTGGGCATACCAAAGTACCTCCTGGAAGAAGAGGTCGAAGAGCGCGTGAAGCGTTCCGGGGTTGCGGTCGGCCTGGCCTGGACCCCCGTGGGCGGCGATGTTTTATTCATTGAGGCCAATATCGCGAAAGGCGGGCGTCACCTCACCATGACTGGACAGATCGGCGACGTTATGCAGGAGTCGACCAAGGCTGCGCTGACGTGGGTCCGTTCCTATGCCGTTCAGCTGGGCCTGGACTCGGACTTTTACAAGGATACCGACGTCCACATCCACGTGCCTGCCGGGTCAATACCCAAGGACGGGCCTTCCGCCGGCGTAACCATGGTAACGGCCCTGGTTTCTGCGCTCACAAACACTCCCGTGAAGCCAAGGCTGGCCATGACGGGGGAGATCACGCTCAGCGGTCATGTGCTGCCCGTTGGCGGGATTAAAGAGAAGGTCCTGGCCGCCCGGCGCGCACATATCGTGGAGCTGATTCTCCCCGCACAGAACGAGAGGAACGTGCGCGAAGACATACAGCCGGAATTGCTCAAGGAAATCAGAATCCACTACGTCCGCACAATTGAGGAGGTCCTGGCGCTGGCTTACGCTCGTCCCGTCCTGCGCGCCACCGGCAGCGAGACTCCTGTTCCGCAAGTCACGTAAGTTATGAACTTCAATGCTTGGTTTGAATGCTTTTCCGGGTGTGGTGTCCGCTATGCGTTGGACGAGGTGGTGTATCGCTGCGAATCCTGTGGAGGATTGCTGGAGGTCCGGCACGATATAGGCGAACTCAGGCAGCGGAAGCCTTCCGAATGGAGAGCGCTTTTCGATTCCCGCCTCGGGCGAGAGAGCGGCGTCTGGTCAAAGAGGGAAGTGGTGCTTCCCGGCCTGGATAGCCGCAACATTGTGTCACTCGGTGAAGGGAATTCGCCCCTGATCAAGTCGGACGGTTTCGCAAGATCGATCGGGATCGACGAAGTCTATATCAAGCAATGCGGCACGTCGCACACGGGTTCCTTCAAGGATCTGGGAATGACTGTGCTGGTTTCGATGGTGAACCAGATTCGCTCGAAGGTGCGTGCCGTCGCATGCGCTTCGACAGGCGATACCTCTGCCGCCCTCTCGGCTTATTGCGCCGCTGCCGGAATTCCAGCAATCGTGTTTCTGCCCAAGGACAAGGTGACGATTGCCCAGCTCATACAGCCGATTGCCAACGGAGCGCTCACGCTCTCGCTGGATACCGATTTTGACGGCTGCATGAAGATTGTTGAGGAGATCACGAAGGATGGTTCGGTGTACCTCGCCAACTCGATGAACTCGCTTCGCGTCGAGGGACAAAAGACGATAAGTTTCGAAATTGTGCAGCAGTTGGGATGGCAGGTTCCTGATGTTGTTGTCGTGCCCGGCGGCAATCTTGGAAATATTTCGGCCATCGGAAACGGTTTCTTCCTCATGCGAGAGCTGGGCTTGATTGACAGGGTTCCGCGGCTGGTTTGTGCTCAAACGGAAAAGGCAAATCCGCTTTATCGCTCTTACCGCGACGGGTTTCGCACACCGATGCCGATGACTGCCGGTAACACCATGGCCACTGCCATTCAAATTGGAAATCCAGTCAGCTTTCAAAAGGCGGTGAAGGTTCTCCGCGCCACCGACGGCATTGTTGAACAGGCAAGCGAAGCAGAGTTGGCGAATGCTGCGGCCGCCGTCGATCGTTTTGGGTTCTTCAACGATCCCCAGACCGGCGTTGCCCTGGCAGCGACAATCAAGCTTGCGCAATCCGGAAAGATTCCTGCTGCCTCGCGAGTGGTCGTTGTCAGCACCGCCCATGGGCTGAAATTCGCTGACTTCAAGACCCGATTTCACGAGCAGCAAATCCCAGGGTCCGATTCCTCGCTTCCCAACCCCCCTGTACACCTTCCGGCCGACGTTGACGCCGTCCGACAGGCCATCAATGGCAGGATACCTGCTTAGTATGGAGGCGTTTTTCACGCTTGGCCTGTAGTCTTAAGGGCTTACGGGCAGGTGAAAGTATAGGTTTGAGCAAATTCAACACAACATTCCGCGTTGTTAACACACTGGGTCTATTGGTGTTGCTGTCCCAGTTCGCCCACGCGCAATCCGTTTTGAATTTTCCGAAACTGATTCATGGCGGTCAATCCAGGACCGGCATCTCTGTCACCAATCCGTCACCCTATTACGTAGATGTTCAGCTGACGCTCTACGGTCCTGAGGGAAATCTGGTTTCGGCAGGCGTGGTTAATCCCGTCAGATACCGTATTGGTCCCACCTCGCAGCTTTCCATGATGACCGATGAATTCTTTGCGGGAGGCAACGTTGAAGGCTGGGTACAGGTTACCAGTTCATCTTCGGGATTGATTGGTAACTACTCCGTCGGCGATTTCAGTTCGACCCTGGAAGTGTCGGAAGGCCCGGTTTCGATGTCGAGCCAGTGGATTCCATTTCTCAGGGAAGATGAGGTTACCGACTCCAGTTTGGTGGTTATTAATCCAGCCGGATCGCCGGCTGCCGCCACGATCACTTTCTACAACGTTCGTGGTGAGGAGTTGGGGACAGTAACACGGAATCTAACCGGTCGCGCAGTTGCCCGCGTTTCGTTGTCGGCAGTCCCCCTCGCGGTTGGCGCCGGTAACGTCTCCGCCAGGGTCTCTGCCAGCGTTCCTGTCGTCGCGGTAGCTTCCGTCGAGACGGCGGACGCGCTGCTGTTTGTCAACGGCCAGCCGACCGACCAGTCGGCGGCTACACGGATTGCGCCGTATTTCATCCGGTCAGGCGGGCTGAATTCAAACCTGATTCTTTCCAATCCGACACTGCTTTCGACCACGGCCACTGTGACTCTTGTCAATGAGTCCGGAGGCCCGGTTTATCAATCGCAGTCAGGCCGCTCCTCCATTGTGGTGACACTTCCGGCAAACGGGTCCATATCGCTGGACACTGCCGCCATTACCCGTTTCCCGATCTTGCCTGCTGTCGACGGGTGGTTACGCATCGATTCGAATAACGCGCCGCTTGCGGGTGTCGTTGTAGTGGATTCGGAGGTGGCATCGACTGCCATTCCGCTCGAAACGAGAGCCATGACAAACATGGCCTACTCCCAGCGTGCCGATACCGCGACTTCCTTTACGGGACTGGTTCTTGTGAATGACGGCGCCCAGGCCGCGGACGTCGAAGTTTCGCTGATTAGTTCCAGTGGTGCGACCTTTGCTGTGAACAAGGTCGAGGTTCCTGAGAACTCCAAATTTTCCGTGCTCATTCGTGACCTTTTTACGGGCATTGGCATTAATACGAATGGCTTTGTCGCTCTCCGGTCATCGGTTCCTATTTACGGCGTTGAAGTACTGCGAGGGTTCGAGAATCAGTTCCTGGCGACAGTCATGCCGCGTCAGTCGCCGGCAGGGTTCGCACCTGCGGGAGTTGTTGCGCAGCCGACGATTATCAATGTGGAGCCCGGCATTATTCAGGAGGGAACAGCGCTTCGGATCATAGCGGCCAACATTTCAGGCCCAGCGTCGGTCCTGATCGGCGGTCGCGCAGTACCGTTGCGAGCTGCTGCGCCGTTTGCGGGCGTTTATTCCGCAGTGGTCCCGCCTGTTGAGGCTGGCTTCGTCAATATGCGACTTGTGAGCGAGGATGGGGAATCGGCTCCAATCGAATTGCAGGTCTTGCCCGCCGCCAGCGTCCCCACCGAGATTGTGCAGGGAAGGGCGTTCTATCAAAAAACAGAAGTAGGGGACGCGGGTTTGGATTTGGAACGCACTTCGATGGTGCCTGTTCGCCATGCGCGTGTCGAGGTTGTGGACCGTGTCCTGCAGACCGTCCTGTCCGTATCCGAAACCGATGCGTTCGGGAAGTTTCGTGTAGCTGCCCCTGCCGGACAGGCGGTTTCGATACGCGTCATAAGCAGACTGCGTTTCATCGACCTGCTTGTTGCCGACAATACGAATAACAGCGCCCTTTACGCCATTTCGGCCGACATCGATACGCGTGATGCGCCATCGAATATTCTGCTGATCGACAAGACGCGGGTATCCGGCGCGTTCAATATTCTCGATGCGATTCAGCGCGGCAACGATGCGGTTCACCTTGCCGACAAGACTATTGCTCCCCTGCCGCTTACGATTTTCTGGAGCGCACGCAATGTTCCGCAGAGTGGAAATATTCGTGATGGCGCCGTCGGCACCACGTATTTCGATCTCACGAGCGGCACGGCGTTTGTCCTTGGAGACCGAGGCACCGACTCCGATGAGTTTGACGATTCCGTCATTCTTCACGAATACGCGCATATGCTGGCGGCTCGTTTCTCCCGCGACGACTCTCCAGGCGGTCCCCATCGCATGGGTGACATGCTTGATCCGCGTATGGCGTGGTCTGAGGGATTTGCGAACTTCTTTTCCAGTGTGGCTCTCAACGACCGCTTTTACCGGGATTCGAATGGACCGGAAGGTTCGCGAATTCTTCGTTACGATCTGGAAGAGAACATTCCCGCCGGTGACCGGCCGGGCTATTGGAGCGAGGCTTCCGTGCAGGGCCTGCTGTGGGACCTGTATGACGGGGCAGTCGATACAGGCGACGACGTTCGGTTTCCACTCGGTATGATCTGGCAGTCCTTTTCCGATCTTCGGGCCGACCGCTTTGTATACCTGCCGTATTTTCTCGATCATCTTCTCGAGCGCGTCCCAGAGGCCGCTGACGTTCTCAGGTCCATGGTGCAGCTTCGCTCGATTGACTTCCAGCCGCGTGTACGGCCCAGCGTTACCAATCCATTTCCACGGCCGATTGCCCCTGGCGAGACGCTGACGGGTGAAGTCGATTCGCTTTCCGCGAAGCGCAAGAACGTCATGCAGTCATCTCATTTTCTGACGTTCACGACGAACGGTGGACCCGTGGCAGTCCGGCTCGATATCGTTGGCGCCGGTCCCGGCGGGAATGTCAACGCGAACGATCTCGACCTGTTCCTGATGGATGTGAACGGACGAATTGTGGAGCGATCGGATCGCGGATTGAATGGCCAGTCCGAGTTGATTTCCACCGAACTGCGGCCGGGAACCTACGTCATCGAGGTGCGAAGCTACTACACGATTGCATCTGCCAATACCATCGTCTATAACTCCGGCGCCTACCGGATCCGGGTGGTCGGCCAGTAGCCGATTACAGCTTATACGCTCCATGATCGATCAGGTGCTCCGCGATTCGCCGGCGGGCTCCGACCGTATTGATGGGCGTCCAACGCAGAAGGCGGCGGAGCGCCGACAATTGAATCCGCAGGGTATCGCCGTCTCCGGTGGCCGCCAGTACCTGCCTGCCCGAGAACTCGATGCGCGCAATCGCATCGTTGATGAATGTGCTTACGACATCGGCATGAACCTCGCCGGTGTTTTTCATCAGCCGGCAAACAGCGGTATCCATGGCGTAGACGTCCATCACGATGTTGCTGATGTGCATCAGCACTTCCTGCTCGTCGCGAATGGCGTCCCTGAACCGCTGAATAGCGGACCCGGCGACCAGCAGCAGCGCTTTCCGTGCCTGCTTCACACCGGATCGTTCCTGGGCGAATGGCCCTGTCGGATCGCTGCTGATCCCTGCCGACATCACTTCGTCCATGACGCTGCGCACTGCGGCATGCAAAGGCAGGTGTCCGGTGGACGCGCGCTTCAGCAGCATGCCGGGAATCAATAGCCGATTGATTTCGTTCGTTCCTTCAAAGATCCTGTTTACCCGCGAGTCGCGATAGTAGCGTTCGACAGGATATTCCGCACTGTAACCGAAACCACCATGGATCTGCACAGCTTCGTCGACGATGAAATCGAGAACTTCGCTGGCAAAGACCTTCAGGATCGAACACTCGACGGCATACTCCTCGATCGCCTTCAGCACCTGCTTTGCATCATCCATGTCAACGTGTTCAAGGCTGCGGTCCATTAGCCCTGCCGTGCGATAGACCATGCTTTCCGCCACCCAGGTTCGAACAGCCATCTCCGCAATCTTCTGCTTGATGGCGCCGAAGCTCGCGATCGGCTTTCCGAACGCGACGCGCTGCTTCGCATAAGCGATAGAGGCGTTCAACGCCGTCTTGCTTCCGCCAACTGCGCCGGCCGCCAGTTTCGCGCGGCCCATATTCAGGATATTGAACGCGACATGATGACCCTTGCCGATTTCGCCGACCACGTTATCGATGGGAATGCTCGCGTTGTCCAGGTTCAGCGTGCGCGTTGAGGATCCCTTCAGCCCCATCTTGTGTTCTTCCGAGCCGGTTGAAACGCCCGGATAGTCCTTTTCAACGATAAAACAGGAGAACTGCTTTTCGTCACCCTGGGCGGCCTGAGCAAAAGTAATGAAAATGTCGGCGAATGCGGCGTTGGTTATCCACATCTTCTCGCCGTTCAGCGTCCAATGGCTTCCATCTGCGCTTCGAACGGCGGTCGTCTTGGCCGACAGCGCGTCTGAACCGCTGCCGGCCTCGGTTAGGGCGTATGCCGATATTTTTTCGGATTTGCAGAGCAGCGGCAGGTACTTGCGCTTGTGTTCTTCCTTGCCGAAGTAAACGATTGGCAGTGTTCCGATGCCGCTGTGGGCTCCATATGTGACGGCAAACGAGGCGACGCGTCCCAGCTTTTCGGAAACGATCATCGAAGAGACCTTGTCGAGATTTTCGCCGCCGTACTTTTCGGGGACTTCGATTCCCAGCAACCCAAGTTCACCGCATCGCCGAAGCAGGTTCTTCGAGACGTCCCACTGCTTGTTTTCGATTTGCTCCTGCTGCGGTACGACCTCGTCCTCCACGAATTGTTCGGTCATTTCGCGGATCATCTTCTGCTCTTCCGACAGGTCTTCCGGCGTGAAGACGTCTTCCTTCGCAGTTTCCTCGATCAGAAAACTGCCGCCTTTCTTTAACTCGGTGATGTCTTTGGCCATACCGTGCTCCGTGCTGGCTGTGGGCGCGGGGCCTTAGCCCCGTGCAGAGTTCCAGAGAATTCCTGTTTGATCCGGGCACGGGGCTAAAGCGCCGCGCCCACTGCAGACTGAAAAGGTTCGAATTGACGCCCTCATTAAAGCCTTTCGAAAATGCCTGCGGCGCCCATGCCGCCGCCGACACACATCGTGACCATCCCGTATTTCGCCCCGCGGCGCTGCATCTCGTAAAGCAGCGTCGCCGTGAGTTTGGAGCCTGTGCAGCCGAGTGGGTGACCCAGCGCGATAGCGCCGCCATTCACGTTCACCTTTGCCCGATCCAGCCCCGCTTCGCGAATAACGGCGAGCGCCTGGACGGCGAACGCCTCATTCAACTCGATGAGATCGATGTCGCTCAATTTCAGGCCGGACTGGCGCAGGGCTCTGGATATCGCTTCAACAGGACCAATTCCCATGATCTCGGGCCGCACGCCTGCGACGGCGAACGCCAGAAACCGCGCGAGTGGCCGGATACCCATAGCGCGTGCTTTCTCTTCGGACATAACCACGACGGCAGCTGCTCCATCGCTCATTTGAGACGCGTTGCCTGCCGTGACCGTGCCGTTCGCCTTGAACGCCGGCTTCAGCTTTGCCAGAGCATCCATGGATGTGTCGCGCCGCGGGCCTTCATCTCCATCGAAGACAGAGTCCCTGGTGATGCGACGGGAGTTTTCCAGAAGGACCTGATGGACTGGGAATGGGACGATCTCGTCCCTGAAGCGTCCTGCTTCCATCGCGGCAACGGCCTTGCGATGGCTTTCCAGGGCAAAGGCATCCTGTTCCTCGCGGCCGATGTTGAAGTCGCGCGCGAGGTTCTCAGCGGTCAATCCCATGCTCAGGTACGCTTCAGGATAGCTTTCGATCAGCGCAGGATTCGGAGCGACCTTGTGGCCGCCCATCGGAATCAGGCTCATCGACTCGGTCCCACCGGCCACGATGCAGTCCGCCGCGCCGGAATTGATCCGGTCCACGGCGAACGAAATAGATTGAAGTCCGGAGGAGCAGAACCGGTTTAACGTCAATGCCGGGACCGTGTAGGGAATACCTGCGCGAAGTGCTGCGAGCCGTGCCACGTTCATCCCCTGTTCGGCTTCAGGCATGGCGCAACCGATATAGATGTCTTCCACGTCTTCCGATTTCAAGCCAGGCACGCGTTCAATTGCGGCGCGTATTGCCACCGCGGCCATGTCGTCGGGCCGCGTGGCGGAAAGCATTCCCTTCGGCGCCTTGCCGACAGCGGTACGAACTGCTGAGACGATGACCGGTGAACTCATTGTCGATACCTCTAGTTTCGGAGCACTTTGCCCTTTTTCAGCAGATTCTCCATTCGAGCCAGGGTCTTTGGCTCGCCGCACAGCGAAAGAAATGCCTCCCGCTCCAGATCGAGAAAATACTGTTCGGGAGCTGTTGAGGAACGCGTCATGTCGCCTCCGCACAGGATGAAGGCGAGTTTGCGCGCAATATGGGCTTCGTATTCGGTAATCTGCGCGCCTTCGCGCATAAGGTAGATCCCAAGCTTCAGTTCCGCGCCCAGGGCTTCGCCATATACAGGCAGCTCCGCCGGCAAGGGTGGGCGATAGCCGGCAGCGGCCAGCCTGAGGACCGCGGCCTTTGCGTCGGCGAGCAGGCGTTCCGGATTCATCGTTATTTCGTCCGCAGGCCTCAGGTATCGGAGCCGCCGGGCGTGCTCGGCGCTGGTCGAGACCTTTGCCAGGCCGATATTCGCGAACGCC
>CAMAWS010000033.1 GCA_945861845.1 Candidatus Sulfopaludibacter sp. SbA3
CCTTTTCGGCCTGCGTTGCGGGCGACACCATGTCTGTCAGCCGGGCAACGGTTCCGCTTTCACCGGTAATACTGCCGTCGGGCTCACCCGTGCTGTCCTTGCTAATGGTCACGCGGCCGATTCGCGCGATATCCCGCGTAACGCCGGCAATCTTCAGTGCCGCGCTATTGAAGTAGGCCTGGCCGCGATTCTGGAAGACGACGACTGGAATGTTTGGCGCGGCCCCGTCAAGGTCCTGCCGAGTGGGCTCACGCTTTTCGGGGAATTTGCTCAAGTCCCATCCGCTGGCGACGTAAACGGCTTTCCCCGGGCCGGCCGCCGCGGCGGCCTGGCGAATTCGATCCAACAATCCGGCAAGCGAAGTGACTTCCCGCACGTCAATTCCGCGATTGGCCATCGCTGCATGATAGGCATGGTTGTGATTGTCCATCAGGCCCGGCATCACAGCACGCCCGCCAAGATCGATCAATTGAGTTTGAGGGCCGGCGAGAGCTCGCATGTCGCGCGTGGCGCCTACGGCCAGGAACTTATCGCCTTTTACTGCAAAGGCCTCCTTTACCGTGTTCCCGGTGTCCACTGTGATCACCTTGCCATTGAAGTACACGGCATCGGGAACCTCGATACGCTGGCCAAACACATTGGCGCCCGACGCCAACGTGAGTAAAACCACGCCGAAAACCGACGCCAACTGCGTCATTCGCAACCTTGCACAAGTCATGAAAAAGCCTCCCGATTCGATTGGATGGCTACTCTAATACGAAGCGTTGCCGGGCAACAAAGAATTTGGCGGGAAGAATTTGACAGAAGGGCTCTGCAAGAATAGGCTACTGGTCCACGAGCCCAAAAACGAGTCCGGGAAGAGGAAAGGAAATGACCGTGAAAAAGAGTTTGAACTTAATCGCCGCATCGTTTGCGCTGTTAGTTTTGCTGGTGGCGCCGGCCGCCGCGCAGACCTTGAAAAATACAAAGACCATTAACCCGAAGGCGCCTGCGCCGCGCCTTCCGAACGGCAAGCCTGATTTCAGTGGACTCTGGGCCAGGCCCGGCGTGCAGGACATTACCAGATCGTTCGAGAATCCGAATGGGATGATGAATAAAGGTGAACCCAATCCCCTTCCGTTCACACCGTGGGGGCAGGCTCAATGGGACAACTACAATCCGCCGAAGTACGGTGACTACGCCGGCAGCTGCATGCCGTTCGGCTGGATCCGGTCCTTCACGCCGCATCCGATGCAGATCATACAGAACAACGAGTACATCACCTTCGAGTTCGAACAGAGCACCATGTTCCAGACCGTCAACACCGAGGGCCTGCCGCATCGAGATCTGGCGCCGTCGTGGTTTGGCGACTCCCGCGCACACTGGGAAGGCGATACGCTGGTCATCGACGTCACGAACCTCAACGGCTATACCAAGCTCGGCACGATCGGTCATCCGATGAGCGACCAGTCGCATCTTGTGATGTCTTTCACACGGCCGGACATGGGCCACATGACCTTTAAATGGGTCCTCACCGATCCGAAGAGCTACACGCGCCCAATCACCAACGAGCGCGTTTTCGTCCTCACGCCGGAAAACGAACTCCTGGAATACGGCTGCATGGAAGGCAACCTCCAGGCGCTTCTCGAAGGCGCATTCACGCCGTGGCTGGGTTCAACGGATTCGGATACCTATCGCACGTTCACGCCGCAGCGCCAGTGGCCGGCATACGACCTCACCAAGAAAGCGAACATGACCGGGGTGATCCGGCAGATCCTGTCCACGGACCCATTCACGTTCGCGCGAATCGAAGCGGGCGGGAAAATGGTGGATGTCGTACTGGCGCCGCCGGTTCGCATGGACTTCCGTGGGCTGACCGCTGAAGAGCTGAAGACGGGAGTAACAGTGACCGTATCGGCCGCTCCGCACAAGACCACAGCAAATGAGTTTCGGGCGGAGACAATTACGCTCGGCAACAGAACGTTCGACCTGCGCTAACGGACTAGAGCGGCTCGACTGTATCGGCATCGACCTCTGCTACGACAGACTGTTGAAGCAGACCGATGCTGAGAACCAGTCGGGCCAGTCCCCTCTTTCGAGTCAGGATCCCCTCGCAACCTGCGAGGGGACCCGTTTTCACCCTCACCTTGCGGCCAACCTTTAAATAGGGATGCGGATTGAACGGCAGTTCGGACTCCACGAGCCGGCGGATCGCTGCCATCTCCTCATCGGGAATTTGAGCAGGCTCCCCGTCGAAGCGCACGAATGACACAGCGCCATACGGCCGCAGGATGTCGTAGTACCGGCTGTCGAAGTCGATGTGCACGAAAAGGTAATTCTTGAATAGCGGCTCTTCGACGATCTTGTAGCGATCGCTCCAACGCCTGCGCACCTTATATGTAGGCAGGAATACTTCGATTTCGCGCCGGGCCAGGTCGTCGTGTACCTGTTTTTCGTGACGGGGGCGGGTGTAGAGGGCGTACCAACCTGGCATTAAGAGAGTTTACTACTTGTGGGCGCGGGGCTTCAGCCCCGTGCAAAGATCAAACAGAAATTTTCTGGAACTTTGCACGGGGCTGAAGCCCCGCGCCCACAAAATGCTACCGCTGATCGATGGGCGCCCACTTAAGACCGACCGCAGGCCCCATGTACTCGGCGCGTGGCCGTATGAGCCGGTTGTTGGAATACTGTTCCAGGATGTGCGCTGTCCAGCCGGACATGCGGCTTACTGCGAAAAATGGCGTGAACAAGTCGATCGGCATTCCGCCAATGTAGTAGGTGCTGGCCGAATAGAAATCGACATTCGGATTCAACTTTTTCTCGGCCTTGACCAGAGTCTCGATTCTCTCCGACATGTCGTACCACTTCCGCTGCCCCGTGCGCTCCCCGGCTTCCTTCGACATGCGCCGCAGATGGGTTGCGCGTGGATCCTCGGTGTGATAAACGCGGTGGCCGAAACCGGCGATCTTTACCTTATTCGCGAAAAGTTTCTGAACATGCGCATCGACGTTCGAGATATCGCCGATCTCCAGCAGCATCCGCATGGTCGATTCGTTTGCGCCGCCATGCAGCGGTCCCTTCAGAGCCCCGATACCCGAGGTGACGGCCGAATAGATATCCGACAACGTGGCTGCCGTAACACGGCTCGCAAACGTCGAGGCATTAAGTTCGTGATCGGCGTGCAGGATCAAAGCGATGTCGAGCGCCCTGGCGACCGATTCGTCGGGCAAATTGCCTGTAAGCATGTAGTAGAAGTTTGCGGCGTGGCCAAGGTCGGCACGCGGAGCGAGAAGCTCCTTGCCGTTCCTGATGCGATCCCACGCGGTGACCAGCGTAGCGGTCTGTGCGGTCAGGCGAATCGCCTTCCGGAGGTTGGCTTCGGCGGACATGTCCTCTGCCTCCGGGTCGTACATCGACAGGGCTGAGGTGGAAGTCCGCAATACCTCCATCGGCAGGGCCTTCTTCGGCAGGGCCTTCATCAGCTGGACCACGCCATCGGGAATGTTCCGGCTATCGGCTAATTTCTTTGACGTATCCGCCAGCTGCGCGCGATTCGGCAGCTTGCCGAACCACAACAGATGGCAAGTCTCCTCGAAAGTCGAATTCGTTGCCAGTTCGTGGATGTTGTAACCCCGATACGACAGGATTCCCTTGTCACCGTCGATATAGCAAATGCTGGATTCTCCAGCTACGACATCTTCCAATCCTGCTTTCATATGAAACCCTCATGAACCTAGTATTTTGACCGCCATGCATTTTAGTTATTTGGCTGGCCAGTTTCTACCTCGATTTCAGACCCACTCTCAACATTTAGCCTGTCTGCGGCCGATCCCTGGTTCAAAGCCAGCTCAATGTAGCCGACGCTTCCTTCGATGGCGAGGAACTCTCCTGGCTCCGCCTCTGAAAAACTATTGCACAATCTTTGAATATCAAAGCCGGCTGCTCGGATCCGGAAGCCGGGCTTCAGATCACCTGCCCGAAAATTCGTGATGACGTTCCCGAACTTGTCGACGCGCAAGACTGCTCCGATCAAGCGGTCTGCGCCAAGGGGACGCGGCTCGGGAATCGCTTTTTGGACGAAATCCGGAATGCGCGGCCCCACGGAATCGAGCGGCGCGCCGCAGGCCAGGTGCGCCGCCACAGGCGCGAAGATATCGCGGCCGTGAAACGTGTTGCTCACGGGATGCTTGAATAAACTTTGATTCGTGATCTGGTGCACGGAAATTTCGGCAGCCCCGGGGGAAAGTATCAGCGACAGTACGCCATTGTCTGGCGCCACAAACATGTGCCGCCCCGCAGCCGCGGCAAGAGGCCGCCGCGAGGACCCAACACCGGGATCGACGACCACGACATGGATCGTGCCTTCCGGAAAATACCCGTATGAACTCTTGATGACGAACGCAGCTTCCAGGATGTCGTAAGACTGGATCTCGTGGGTGATGTCCACGATCTGCGCGCCGGGTGCAAGCCCAAGAATCACGCCCTTCATCATCCCGGCAAAGGGATCGCTCAGGCCGAAGTCAGTGGTTAAGGTTATAATCACGGGTACACGAGATGCGAAGAGTCTATCTGGATAGTAACGCAACCACCCCCATACGGCCAGAGGTCGTGACCGCCATGATGCCCGTCCTTACGGAGCATTTCGGCAATCCCTCGTCGATTCACTGGTTCGGCCAGCACGCGAAGTCGATGATCGATGACGCGCGCCAGCATGTTGCGCGGCTCATTAATGCCGAATCATCGGAAATCGTTTTCACCAGCGGCGGAACGGAAGCCGACAACTTCGCAATCCGGGGCATGGCCGAATCGCAGAAGGCAAAGGGCCGGCACATCATCACTTCGAAGATCGAGCACCATGCGGTGATGCATACTTGCCAGGACCTCGAGAAGCAGGGCTACGAAGTGACCTGGCTTCCCGTATCGCGCGACGGAGCAGTGGACCCGGACAGTGTGCGGCGCGCATTGCGTCCCGGCACCATCCTGATCACGATCATGCACGCCAACAACGAAATCGGGACTGTCCAGCCGATCGAGGAAATCGGCCGGATCGCCGAAGAGGCCGACGTATACTTCCATTCCGACGGCGTTCAGTCGACGGGAAAGATACCGATTGACGTGCGCAGGCTTAAAGTTGACCTCTATTCAATGTCCTCGCACAAGATCCACGGGCCGAAAGGAATCGGCGCGCTCTTCATCAAGAAAGGCACCATCCTGAAACCCTTGCTGACCGGAGGCGGGCACGAGCGCAACCGGCGCTCCGGCACGGAAAACGTCGCAGGCATCGTTGGATTCGGTCATGCCGCGAAGATGGCGCGGGAGAGCATGGCAACCGATATGGCGCGAGTGGGCGAGTTGCGAGACTTGCTCGAGGCGGCACTGAAGTCGAGGATTGAATTCATTCACGTGAACGGAGAGAATGCGCCGCGGCTTCCGAACACGACCAACATCATGGTGGACTACGCTGAAGGTGAAGGCCTGGTCATTTCGCTCGATTTGAAAGGCGTCGCGGTGTCGACGGGTTCGGCGTGCTCTTCCGGATCAATGGAGCCCTCCCACGTGCTGACGGCCATCGGAAAAACGCCGGACGAAGCGCACGGGAGCCTCAGGTTGAGCCTGAGCGCGCTCACGACCAGGGAAGATGTGGAATACGTCATCGAGGTGCTGCCTGGAATCGTTGAGCGATTGCGGGACCTGTCGCCGTATTACAAGAAAGTCTAGTTTGAATTATGGCTTACTCGGAAAAGCTCCTCGATTATTTTCAAAATCCGCGATGTGTAGGTGAAATCCCGGGCGCGGACGCTGTCGCCGAAGTAAGCAACCCCATTTGCGGCGACGTAATGAAACTCTGGGTAAAAATAGACGGCAGGCATATCCGGGATGCGAAGTTCAAGGCGCAGGGCTGCAGCGCAGCCATAGCCACCAGTTCCTACGCCACGGAAATGCTCGTCGGAATGGAAATCGATCGCGCTCGCCTTATCACAAAGGAAGAGATTGCGGATGCGCTGGGCGGTCTTCCGGCGTCGAAGATTCACTGCAGCGTCCTGGCATCGGACGCTATAAAGCAAGTGCTGAGGGAGTTCTAGCAGAAATGATTGCAGTGGCGATGAGCGGTGGCGTTGATTCCTCGACAGCTGCAGTTCTGCTCAAGGAGCAGGGACGGGACATTGTCGGCCTCTCGATGCAGCTCTGGAACCAGCGGCGCTCCCTGCCGGGCGACGAAGTCGCTTCCGAGGAGCAGGAGTTGAAGCGAAGCGGCCGCTGCTGCTCCATCGACGACATCTGGGACGCACGGCGCGTGGCCGCGCACCTCGATATCCCCTTCTACGTGCTTAATCTCGAGGACGAGTTTGAAAAGACCGTCGTCGCCCCATTCGTTGGAAGCTACCTCGCCGGAGAAACCCCGAGCCCGTGCATCCTATGCAACAACTATGTGAAGTTTAATCACCTGGTGGAGCGGGCTTCGCAGATCGGCGCAGAAAAAGTGGCGACAGGCCACTACGCGCGTGTTCGCCATGACCAAGCGCTTGGCCGCTGGCTGCTTTTACGCGGCAAGGACACCCGCAAGGATCAGTCGTATTTTCTTTTCGGCCTTACCCAGGACCAGCTTTCAAAGACGGTTTTCCCGTTAGGCGAATTGTCAAAACCGGAAGTGCGCGAGATTGCACGATGCGCCGGCATTCCAACCTTCGACAAGCCGGAGTCCCAGGAGATCTGCTTTGTGCAGAGCGGCTCCTACGCGGATTTCGTCGAAAAATACTCGGGGATCCAGCAGGACAAGTCCGGCTCGATCGTGAATGCCGAGGGCCGTGTCGTTGGCGAGCACGCCGGCATTCATCGATACACCGTCGGGCAGCGCAAGGGAATCGGCGCGGCCGGAAAGCCGCAATACGTCGTGCAGATCGAGCCGGGCTTGAACCATGTCGTCATTGGCGAGAACTCCCTCCTTCAACGAAAGCGGTTTGCGTTGCGCGATGCCAACTGGATCGCAATTGAAACTATTGAAAAGCTGGACGGACCCATTCGTTGCGACGTGCAGATTCGCAATCGATTCGAGCCGCAACCGGCCGCCGTGTGGATGGAAGACGGCGAGGTTCTCGTCGAGTTCGACTCGCCCCAACGTGCGATCACGCCTGGCCAGGCTGCCGTGTTCTACTGGGATGAAGTCGTGGTGGGTGGCGGTTGGATCAAGAGCTGAATTATCACAACTACTTCACCGAGATCGAGCGTTTCTTCCAGTCCAAACGCCGGTCGTTCACGCTGCTTTCCTCCCTGGACTGGGTTCTGATGGAAAACTGGAAGGAGAACGGGATTCCGCTGGAGATCGTCCTCAAGGGCATAGAAAGGGCGTTCTCGAGCCCGGCGAGGAAGCGCGAAATCGGCTCGCTGGCGTACTGTGTGAAGGCAATCGAGAAAGTGGCCGAAGAGCTGAAGGACCTGCGGGTTGACCAGCCGCGGCTACCGGAGTTCTCCTCGAACGAGGTGAGCACGTACCTGGCACAACTCGCCGGGCAGGTGCGTAACGGCGGATTCCCGCAGATTGCTGCAAACATCGAACAGGTCGATTGCAGTGACCTGCGGGGAGCGGAGCAACAATTGAGCGCGCTTGAAGAAAAACTCGTCGCACACGTCACAGTGCAGGCGGACGACGCGTTGCTGGTTGAAGTGAAACGGGCAGTGGATTCCGACTTGAACCCGTTTCGCTCGACGATGACGACCGAGCAGCTTGCCATGCTCGAACAGCAATTACGCAAAAGGAAGCTGCTGGAGAAGTTCGGGTTGCCGCACCTGAGCTTGTTCTATTTGATTTGAATTTTGCACGGGGCTGAAGCCCCGCGCCTACCGTGGGCACGGGCTTTTAAGCCCGTGCGAAGGTTCCACTAAATGCGTTTAACTATCGAAAAACTTGTTTATGGCGGCTCGGGGCTCGCGCGTACCGATAAAGGGGTAATTTTTGTCCCCCGCACCGCGCCGGGAGACGTCGTCGAAGCCGAAATCACCGAGCAGAAGAAAGACTACGCGACGGCGCGCCTGGTGAAGGTCCTGGAGCCATCCAGCGACCGGCAACAACCATTTTGTCCCAACTACCAGACGGCTGGCTGCTGCCACTGGCAACACATCCGTTACGATCGTCAGGTCGACCACAAAGAAGCGATCATTCGTGAGAGTCTGGAGCGGATCGGCCATCTGGGCTGGACAGGTCCGATCAAGCGCATCCTGGGGCCCGACAGAAACTACCGGCTGCGCGCAACATTCCAGGTAGTGAACGGCAGGGTCGGCTTCGCCATGGAAAAAACCAACGATGTCGTACCGATAACCGAATGTGCATCGCTCGTTCCCGAACTCAACGACTTCATTCCATACGCGAATTCGATCCTGGAGCGCGGAATCACGGAAGTCCATGCCGTCAGCGGGCCTGCGATCGCGGCCAACTTTGTATTCGAAGACGGGCACGTGAAGCGGATTCTGCGGGGAGACTCTCCAGTCTTCCAGGTGGACGGCACCCAATACAGGCTCAGCGCGGATTCGTTCTTTCAGCCAAACCGTTTCCTGCTTGTCCCATTAATTAATGAGGTCATTTCGCAGGTAGGCCCATCTGCAAAACACGTCCTTGAACTCTACGCGGGCACTGGATTCTTTTCACTGCCGCTGGCAAGGATCTCCACGGAGGTCATCAGCGTCGAGGAAAACAACAAGGCCGTGCGTTATGGCCGCGAGAACGTTCAGATGAACAAGGTATCGAACCTGCGGTTCGTGGTGGGCGACGTTATTGCCACTCTCAAGGCAGCCGACAGCCGGCCGGACGTAGTGGTGCTCGACCCACCGCGTGCCGGCTGCGGTGTAATCGGGGCGCAGCAGATCGCCCGGCTGAAGCCGCGGCGGATTGTATATGTATCGTGCAACCCCAGCACGTTTGCGCGAGAGGCTCGAACCTTTGTCAGCGCCGGGTACGAACTGAAGCAAGTGACACTCATCGACCAGTTCCCGAACACATATCACAGCGAGATGGTGGGTCAATTTGACCGCGTGGTAGCATAAAACCGCCTTTTGCGAAGCCGTGCGCGTTCAACGGAATGTGTGTCTGAATTGCAGGCAAGCAAGGCTTCCCTCCTGTGATTCATTTACACCTTCTCAAGACCGCGCTGCAGAGAGACCGCAATGGCGCCACTCGTTCCGCCGCTTGCAGCGCTGATCCTCGGAATTCTTGTTTCACCCTTCCTCGACCCTGAACCCGTCTGGTTGTGCGTGCCTCTCGCCGTCCTGCTCGCCTGTGCCCGGCCGCGATACGCGCTGCTGGTGATGACCCTACTCGGAGCTGGATTGCGTTCGCTGGAACCCCCTGTGCCGCCCCTGCCTTCGGCCTCGGCACCCGATCAACCGGTCCGCCTTGCCGGGCGTCTTTCCAGAGCGCCGGAATGGCGCGGGCTGGGAACTTACCTGGACATCGAACTGCAATCCATAGACGCGCATCCCACGCGGGGAAGGGCTCGGCTCACCGAGTTCCTGGACGACGCGGAGTTGCGCCGGATGTTCGAGGCGCTGGATCTGGGTTCCGGCGACCAGGTAGAGATCCTGGTGAAATTACATCGGCCGGCGACCTATCGGAATCCAGGCGGGTTTGATTTCCGGCGCCACCTGGAGCGGCAAGGGATCTACTGGACCGGCACGATCCGGAACCCGCGGCTGATCCAGGTTCTGGAACGTGGATGGCACGGAAGAGACCGGTTCAGGAACTGGATTCAAGCCAGGCTTCGGACGCCACTCACCGGAGATCGAAATACGGACGGTCTCGTGGCAGGCATGGTCCTGGGCCGGAAATACGAAGTCGCACCCGAGGTCGAGCGGCAGTTTCAGGCGGCAGGTTTGTACCATCTGCTCGTCGTTTCGGGTTTCAACCTGGCAGTTATTGCAGGTGCGGCTTACTGGGTTGCCCGGCGCTTTCGATGGAAACGGAACACGAGGTTAATCTTCGTATCACTCTGCACGCTCGGCTACGCGGGACTTGTCGATGGCCAGGCTCCCGTTCTGCGCGCAACGTTGATGATCTGTCTGCTGATCGCCGCCCGGCTGTTCGACCGCGGCTACTCTACGATGAACACGCTGGCGGCAACTGCGCTGATCATGCTTATCTGTGATCCAACAGCCCTCGAAGATGCCAGTTTCCAGATGTCATTTGCAGCGGTTCTTGCCGTGGCGGGAATTGGTCTGCCTGCCAGCGAATGGATCCTGGGATGGCTTCGCACCGCGCTTCGCGACTTCGCAACCTGCAGTCACGATGGCAATCTTCCCATCGAAATCGCGGAATGGAGGGTTACACGCCGGTTGTGGTGCGAACTTCGCGGCCTGCCGTTCCAGGCCGTGACCATGCCATGGAGGGCCGGCCTTGTCATCGGCGAACTGGCGATCGTTTCGGCGTCTGTCGAAATGGTGTTCCTCTTTTTCATGATCGAATCGTTTCACCAGGTTTCGCCCGTGTCGGCCCTGCTGAACATTCCAGCCGGCCTGGTAGCTGCCGCCGTAACGCCGCTGGCCCTGCTGCTTATTGTCCTGCCAGCACCGGTAACGATATTAGTCAGCTGGACAATCCGGATGCTTATTACAGGCCTGCTCGAAATCTTGTCCGTCATCCTTTCAATCCCGGGCACGACCCTGAGGGTGCCGTCGCTACCGGTCTGGATATGGGCCATTTACGGCGCCGCATGCGCCATTCTGATCTGCGCGATATGGAAACGATGGCGGACCGCCTGTTTTCTTGCGGGTATCTCCGTTCTCGCACTCCAGGGAACAATGGTGCTTGCCCGCTTCAGGCCAGTCGTGCCGAAAGACGTGACTCTCACTTTTCTGGATGTCGGACAGGGAGATTCGACTCTCGTGGAGTTTCCCGACGGGCGGAAGATTCTGATCGATGGCGGTGGGGTCTCGACTGGCCGGTTTCTGGACCTGAGGGACGAGAGCAGATTTTCAATCGGGGAAGACGTCGTCAGTCCATTCCTGTTTTCAAGGGGAATTCGGAGGCTGGACGCGGTCGTATTAACCCATGCTCATCATGATCATATGGACGGACTGGCTGACGTGGTCGAGAACTTCGAAGTGGGAGAATTCTGGCTGGGACGTAATCCAATGACTCCTCCATACCGCCAATTAATCGAACGCCTCCAGGAGAAGCAAATCCCGGTCCGCTGGGTTACCGCAGGCCAAACCATCGGCGAGACCGAGATCCTGCACCCCCCACCAGCCTGGCGGGTCCGGAAAACCGCCCAAAACGACGACTCGGTAGTGCTTCTCCTGAAGGCTCCTTACGGAACGGCCCTCTTGACGGGGGATATCGAGCGGCAGATCCTGGTCCCGGATAGAGTCGATGTACTTAAAGTCCCCCACCATGGAAGCAGGGGCGTCCGCCTGCGGGTTTCGTCGCGAATTCGGGTAATTTCGGTGGGAGGTAATAACCCGTTCGGTCACCCGCACCCCTCTTCGCTCCCGGCGCTTCGAACGGATCAGCTCGGAGCGATCACCGTAACCATGGCCCCCGGAGGACCAAGAGCGACTACGGCCATGAGCGGCTGCGAATGCAAGACCGATAGGGCGCAGCCATCAAGCAATTTGACTAAGTCCTGTCTTTCTTGTAAGCTGGCGTCTCTTCTTCGTGGCCACTAGGTACACAACAGGTGTTCTTGGTGGCTTTTGAGTTTTCAGGGGGGGACAGTTTTGGTTATTAGAATTCCACATTCGGCCCGGACGACAACCATTGGCTTGGCGCTCTTATTGTTGGTTTCCTGTTCTCCGGCCAGGTCCAAAGTCGCGAACGTTACGCCGCCGCCTCAACCGGCTCCGCGGCAGTTGGAAATGATACAGATGCCCGTTTCGGGCGAACTTCAGATCAGGGAGTACGTGGAGCCCCTGGATCCGGTTGGTCTGGCGCTTCTTGAAGCCCGTCTACAGCTGGAACTAACCCAGGAACAACTGAAGGCCATGCGCGAAGCGGATGGTTTTTCATGGGGAGTCGACCAACACGCCGCCATTGATGACATTGGAGACATTGGAGACATTGGAGACATTGGAGATAGCCTTACACTTCCCTCTTCTATCGATCCCGCAATGAGAAAGGCGATCGAGGACCAGGTCAGGGAACTCAGCCATGACCTGCCGCTGGAAATCAACGATCGCGTGTTGGGGTTTCTCGAATACTATCGCAACGGCCGTGGACGAACCACTATGGCGGCCGGTCTGGAGCGTGTCGGCCGATGGCGCCCCATGATCGAGCAAATCCTTCGAGAAGAAGGGGTACCGCTGGACCTTATCTATCTCTCCCAGGCGGAAAGCGCGTTCCTGCCGCGAGCCCTGTCCCGGGCGAAGGCCAGGGGCATGTGGCAGTTTATTCCCTCCCGGGGCAAGGAATACGGACTCAGGCAGAATTACTGGATCGACGAGCGATCCGATCCCGAGAAATCCACGCGGGCGGCGGCCCGGCATCTTAAGGATCTCTACTCGGAATTCGGTGACTGGTACCTGGCAATGGCCGCTTATAACGCCGGGCCAGCCCGTATCCAGAACGCCCTCAACAAGACCGGCGCGGATAACTTCTGGACCCTTGCCGACAAGCGAGCCCTTCCAAGGGAAACCATCAATTATGTGCCGACCATTCTGGCATTGACGATTATTGGGAAAAATCCCGCGCAATATGGGTTCAACGTGGCGCCCGAGCCACCGCTGGAAACCGAACGCGTTGCGGTGAACAAGGCAACGGACTTGAGAGTCATTGCCGAGGCGGTTGAGATCCCAGTTGAAGACCTGAAACAACTGAATGCCCACGTCCTGCGCTGGTCAACACCTCCGGATGACCCACAGTTCGAACTCGTACTCCCAATGGGCTATGCCAGCAAGTTTAATGAAGTTATCTCATCGCTGCCCGATTCCAAGCGCCTGCTGAACCGGGAGCACATTGTACGAAAGGGCGATACGCTTGGAGCAATTGCCAAGAAATATGGAGCAACCGTCGCGGACTTGAGTGAAGCAAATCGGCTTGGCCGCAAGTCGATGCTTCGCGTTGGCCAAGCCCTCATGATTCCGCTGAGTGGCCCTGCCGCTACCAAAGCGGCTGCGTCGAGAGTGCCCACAGCTACTCCAAGGTTACCCAGGCCAGCCAAATCCCCAACCTCTTATACCGTCAGGCGTGGTGACACCCTCGGCAAGATAGCCGCCCGGTTTGCAGTGACGGTGAACGCCATACTTTCGTGGAATAAGAGAGATGATCTCAAGGTGTTACATCCCGGAGACCGGCTTACCATTTTCACTGCCAAGAAATAGAACCGGCAAATTCGATAGTGGTCGAATTCTTGGTCGGGCCGGTCAATTTCCTATTTTCATCCAGCAAAAGCCTTCATGCGAAAATAGAGAATT
>CAMAWS010000034.1 GCA_945861845.1 Candidatus Sulfopaludibacter sp. SbA3
GATTTCAAGACGGATGAAACACTTGCGAAGATCCGGAAATATTTTGAAGCCATTCCATCACAACCCGCGCCTCCGGTGCTCGACATGGCGGAACCGAAACAGGCAGGAGAACGTCGTAAGACGCTGGAAGACCCCTTGGCCCAGTTTCCGCGGCTCGACATTGTTTACAAGATTCCTCCCGGAAATTCTCCGGATTGGTACGCGCTTTCGGTTGCTTCGCGCATCCTGGCGAATGGCCAGTCGTCACGGCTGTACCAGAAACTTGTGAGAGGTCTGGAAGTCTCGACGAATGTGAATGCATTTGCCCAGGAACGCCGGGGGCCATCGCTATTTACCATCGCCCTGGTACTCAGGCCGGGCAAGGATCCTGCCGATGTTGAGAAGTTGATTTACGAGGAGATCGAGCGGATCAAGGACGAGCCCGTTACCGACCTCGAGATGGAAAAAATTCGAATGTCATTCCGGCGAAGCGACGTCGAGCAGCTTTCGGGTACGTTGGGCCGGGCGGTCCGGCTCGGCCAGTACGCCGTCTTTTACAATGATCCCGGCCTGATCAATTCGTACGGTCAGAAGTTTCGCGCCGTTACGAAGGAACAGATTCAACGGGCTGTCCGCACGTACCTGGCCGATGAGAATCGCACCGTCATATTGACCGTACCCACTCCGCGCACCGCTGGAGGTGCTTCACGAGGTGCCCAATGACAGTTTCTCGTTTCACCCTGAAGTCCATTCCGGCAATCGTGATCCTGGCGTTAGGCCTTTGCAGCGCAGTCGCGCAGGATCCAACGAAGGCAAACGACGCAAGCAAGGTCGAACGCAAGAACCGGGCTCCTGTTTCCAAAGACGTTCTCCAGGTGCGATTGCCAAAGCCGGTGGAAGCGACGCTGTCAAACGGAATGACCGTGTTGATCATCGAAGATCATCGGCTGCCGCTCGTGTCGATCCAATACAACATCAGCGGCGCCGGGCCCTTGTTTGAAACGTCGGAACTGCCGGGCCTGGCGAACATTACTGCACAAATGCTCCGTGAAGGGACGAAGACCCGGAACAGCCTGAAGATCGCACAGGACACCGAGAGTCTCGGGGCGTCGCTTTCGGCAACGTCGGGATTCGGATCCTCTGCTGCAATTGTCAGCGCATCCGGTTTGAGCGATAACTTCGACCAGTGGTTTGCCCTCGCCAACGACATTCTCCTGAACCCTGGCTTTCCTGCGGATGAACTCAACCGGCTGAAGCAGCGCATGAAGCTCCAATTGCGGCAGCAACGCACGAATCCGGGATTTCTTTCGGCCGAGAGGTTCAACCTGGCGGTGTACGGGGGCCATCCGGCAGCAACCATATCGGCGACCGAGGCTGCTATTGACGGGATGACGCCCGAGAGGCTCGCCATATGGCATCGCGATAGATATGCCCCGCAGAACACGATTCTGGGAATTGCCGGCGACGTGAAACTTTCGGAGTTGGTGCCAAAACTGGAGAAATGGCTGGCCGCGTGGAAGAAAAGCGACGTTCAGGAGAAGTTACCGCCGAACCCCACGGCTGCCGCGTCGAAGAAGATCATTCTCGTGGATCGTTCGAACTCCGTTCAGACGAGCATTGTCATGGGAAACATTGCCATTGATCGGCGCGATCCCGATTACATCCCGCTTTCGGTAGCAAACGATGTCATCGGTGGCGGACCCACAGGACGGCTCTTTATCAATCTTCGCGAGGAGAAAGGCTACACCTATGGCGCCGGCAGTGGCTTCACAGCGCTGAAGTATCCGGGACCATGGCGCGCAGCCTCCGATGTCCGGACCGAAGTGACCGACGGAGCAATGACGGAGTTTTTCCACGAGATCGGACGCCTTCGCGACGAACCGGTGCCGGCCGAGGAACTCGAAGAAGCCAAGCGGTCGATTGTCGCCGGCTTTGCCCTGTCGCTGGAAGACCCGGACTCGGCGCTGGGTTACGCGATCACTCAGAAGATTTATGGATTTCCGCAGGATTACTGGGATACCTACCCCGCAAAGATCATGGCCGTGAACGCCGAAGACGTCCAGGGCGTTACCCGCAAGTACATCAACCCGGAGAACATTCAAGTAGTCGCCGTCGGGGATGCAGGCAAGATCAAGGCGATCATGGAAAAATACGGGCCGGTAGAGATGTACGATGTGGAGGGGAAGAAGCTGGAGAACTGAATTCAATGCCGGATCCCATTCCCTGCATTAGTTCTCCCCTGCTTTGAGATCACGTTTGTGAATCCCCTGGAAGTGCTTGGTGAGACGACGACGCCTGACGGCACCGACCTGAAGCTGACCCGCCGCGGTCACGAGTACATCATTCTCGCCAACGGCAAAAGCCTCATGTGGAGCCGTACACACGGGTCCGAGGAGGCCCTGGCCACCTTCGCCTGCAGGCAGGCGCGAAAGGTCGAGCAGCCTTGCGTTCTCGTCGGCGGCCTCGGCATGGGATTCACACTCCGGGCCACCCTGGATTCCCTCCCGCCAGACGCGACGGTGATCGTCGTGGAGTTAGTGCCCGCAGTCGTGGACTGGAACCGTGGGCCGCTTGGGCCCCTGGCGGGGCACCCGCTGAAGGATAAGCGCGTGCAAGTTCATCTGGGAGACGTCGCAGATACCCTGGACTCGACCCGAAACCAGTTCGATGCCGTGCTGCTCGACGTCGATAATGGTCCCGCGGCTTTTACCTCTTCCGAAAATACCCGGCTCTACAACGACAAGGGACTGGCCGCCGCCCGGACGTCCCTCAAGCCAGGCGGTGTACTGGCGATCTGGTCTGCCCGGGAGGATCGAAAATTCGTGCAACGTCTTTATTATTGTGGGTTTAGGGTCGAGGTTGAGGGGGTGCGCGCCCGCCTGAAAAAGGGCGGTCCCCGCCACACAATCTTCCTGGCGCACAAGGTTCCCCCTGCCTGAGGGGCCTGGGCGCCCGGCAAACCCAATAAAGACGTGTTGCTTTGTGACCTCCGGGAAAGGCATACTCACGGGCTGATCGAATGCATTATCGATCAAAAGGAGGCATGATTTGGCCGAGGTTCGGATGTTTGAAGGTGAGTCCATTGAGAGTGCCCTTCGGCGCTTCAAGAGACAGGTTCAGCAGGAAGGCATCATCAAGGAAGTCAAAAAACACTCCTTCTATGTGAAACCCGGGGAAAAGAAACGCCTCAAGAGTAAGCTGGCTCAAAAGCTTAAGCGTAAGAAGGTGCGGCGCCAACCCGGCGATACCGACAGCAAAGCGCCACCAAGAGGTCAGTACTAGATCTACGGAAGTCTCGCGACGCGGACTCGTCCGGCGCAAACAGGGTGGTTCCACAGGAAATATTCGTGAGAACCACCGCCATTGCGGACGATCCATATTTTTGACGGCTGCGCCTCATCGGGCTTGTATTCGCAGCCGCTTATTCTGTCAGTTCCTTCCAGTCTTTTCGATTTCCGCGATCTTCTGTTCCAGGATTCCTACCCGTTGTGCAAGCCGCTCTGCTTCGAACGCATCGAAGTGTTTCTCCAGCCGTTTGAGTGCAGCCGTAATCGCCACGTACTCGTGGTCAAGGCGTTCCACGCGCTTGTCGAGTTTTTCTGTCAAGCCGTGGAGGGCGTCAAGGCGAACACCGAGACCGGATGTAATGGTCTCAAGTGAACTCAGCCGCGAGTTGATGGTTACGAGTTCCGCGAGAGTCGCGGCCTGAGAAGTTTCGACGCGGTCCATCCGAAAGTGGAATTCGTTTCTGAGAGACCCGAATTCGTCTCTGAAAGTCTGGAATTCCATGTAGAGCCGCTGGAGACTGTCGTGAACGATTTGAAGATTGTCGTGAACGAGCTGAATCGTGACCGATTTCTTTGCAGGCATGTTGTTTTGTTACCGGGAAGAGGAAAGGGCGAGCGGATTATAGCATCCGCCGCTCGTTACGAGGATGGTTGAATACGGCAAACTTTTCGCATTCCCGACAGTCCGCGGACCGTAACCTCGAACTCCTCTTCCGTGTGAGGATGCCGCGCGAGCGTCTCTATCACTTTCGAATCCTTCCAGAGCTCTTCGGTGACAAGAATGTCTCCGCCATGGCTTTCCCTTTGTATTCGAGCCGCCACATTCACGGAAGTGCCGAAGTAATCGAGAATGTCATTCAGATTTACGGCAATGCATGGTCCGCTATGAATGCCGATCTTCAGGCTGAGGAATGGTTCTCCGCGGCTCCTGTTGTCCTTGTCAATGGCCGAATGCATTGCGAATGCCGCTTCAACAGCTTTGGCTGGATCCATGAACGCGGCCATGACGGAGTCTCCGATTGTCTTGACGATTGCTCCCTCCGACGTTGCGATGCATTCCCTCAGCAGCTCGAAATGGCGGCGCACCAGTCCATATGCCGGCGCTTCGCCGATTGTTTCGTAAAGGCTCGTCGACGCTTTCAGGTCGGTGAACATCAGGGTCAGCACACCCACTGATATCGGCATGTCTGGCTGGAGAACTTCCTCTGAGAAAAGAGTGCGGAATTCATTCATCGCAATAACCATCGCTGCAGTTGCGGCATTCTCGTTTCCCGCAACGCGTTCAATCGTCATGACGATGTCCCTGTCATCATTGTTAAGGAGTGTCACGGTCAGGTCCGGCGTGAGATCGAGAGTCTCGGGTTCGATCGCAGGCCTCCGGATTGTGATTGTTCCGCTGGAGTCTTCGGCATCGGATCGAATAGTAAGGAAAGCGTGGGTCGGGAGTTTCACCGAACGAACGATGTATTTCCACGGACTCAGCTTCAGATTCAATGTTATCGATTGCCTTGCTGGGATCTGCTGCTGTGCTACAACGTGCGGCGCATTCATGGGGCCGCCGCTGCAGTAGCGAACAACCTCGACGCGGCGAATCGCCGGATTCGGCTGGAACGTCACTTCGACGGATTGAGCAAAATCCGCCGTGTAGCGTACATTGCAGGCTTTGCAGTGCGCCTGCTCGCGCATGTTTCTCAATGTGGAATGCCGCTCCTGGGCGCCGCGGCAACCGGGGCATATAACGTCCCAGGAGAGATCCAGCAGTCCGGCCTGCGAGGCATGGAGGAAAAGCTGAAGCACTTCCCTGCGATCGGCCTTCCAGCGGTCCGCGAAAACAAAGGGCCGCATCCGGTCGAGTTCATCGTCGGGAAGTGTTTCGATGGCCTCGATCAGACTGGAAATCCACTGGCCGCCGCTTGCCAGCCGCAAGCGTTCCCGGATGACTTCGAGCCTGCCCTGCGGAATGGACTCGCGAACAAGGGGTTCGAACGGAGTCGCCGTCGCGCCACTCAGGAACTTCTCGATCTTCCTGTATGCTGCCAGGAATCTGCGCTTCGTGAAGAAGGCGAGTTCCCAGTAAATCCCCGGAACCGCGAAGAACCACCGAGGCTCGCACGTCATCGTCTGTTCGACAAGCGTCCCGCCATCATGCGGGTGGAGGATTACCGAGGTTTGGAGCCTTCGGATGGGGCCGTTGTGATACTCCCGGACGATCTCGAAGTATCGTCCTTCGATCCATTCAAATGGATGCTCATCCCAGAGCAGTCGCCACCCCATGTAGCGCGTTTCGCCTACCTGACGGGAACCGCCATCGGGTTCGGGGACGAACCGGAATGTGAATTCCGGCAGGCCCGCATACTGATTAATTCGATTTGTGTCTGAGATGTATCGCCAGAGGGCGTCCGGAGTGGCATCGATCGGAATTTTCCAGACAAACTTGATACTCATGGCGCCTGCAGCATTCCTGTTGCGGAATTCTACCATGCTAAACTGTGAGGATCATGATACCCGCGCTGGCGTTATCGCTCCTGCTGTCGTGGGTGCAGGTGCGATCGGACACTTTTATTGTCAAGTCTTCCGCCGGCGAGCAGCGGGCTCAGCGCGTGTTGCGTGAACTTGAAAACTTCCATCAACTGCTCGGAACTTTTGTCTTCAAGACTTCCCAGCTTCCCGAACTGCCCATGGAAGTTCTTCTGGTGGGCGACCAGGAGACGCTCGATGAATTGGCTCCCGAATACGACGGCAGGAAGCTCCAGCTGGCCGCTTATTATCAGCCGGGCCAGGATCGCGATTTCATTGTCCTGAACGGCCGCGCTTTTCCTCAAACGTTGGACAGCATCGTTTATCACGAAATTACGCACTACTTCCTCAACCGCGCATTGGTGCATCGGCCGGCATGGTTGAACGAGGGCATGGCCGAGTATTTCGCTATAACCGACATCGACGAAAATGAGGTGTATCTCGGGCAGATCTCCCCCGAACGCCTGCAGGTGCTCAGGAACGCAAAGCTGCTGTCTCTTAAAGAATTTTTCGCGGTCGATCGAGACTCCACGTACTACAACGAGCGTCAGAAAGCGAACGTGTTCTACGCGCAGGCATGGGCGTTCATGCACTTCCTGATGCATGGCAGGCATTCCCTCTCGTTCAAGCTTTACCTGGAAGAACTGACGAGGAGCGAACCCGATATCCTCGAATACCTGAACGTGAGCGAGCGGGAATTGGAATCCGAGTTCCTGATTTATCTCTCCTCTTTCATGAGGCGAGCCGGGCGAACTGAGATCAAAGTGTCCCGTGATGCCTGGACGATGAAGACATCGGCAATACCCGACGCCGAGGCCCACATGACTGTCAGCGAAATATTATTGGCCAGCGGCGACCTTGCCGGCGCGCGCCGGCGCCTGGAGGCAGTTTCCGAACTGGAACAACAGTATCCACGCGCATCGTACTACCGGGGCGTGCTTGCCAGGTTGGGCCAGAATCGGGACGATGCCAGGGATTTCTTTGTGGACGCGCTCGGCGATTCCCAGTTGGCGGCCCGCGCCGCCATTCAACTGGTACAGATGGGCGAACTACAGATCCCGGCAGTGAGGGCGACACTCATACAGGCGTCTTCTTCCGGGACCCGCATGCCCGATGTTTATTGGGCGCTTTCGGAGTTGTATCTCGACGATTTGCGGCATATCGAGGAATCCATTCGTTTGGAGCGCAAGGCCGCGGTTGCGCCTCCCGCGGTTAGGTCAGGAGTTGCGAACCAACCGCCAGCCGAACCTGTTCTTGCGCAATATTCGGATGGCACTGAACCGAACATCCGATATCGGTTGCTCGCGGAGTCGAATGCCGGACCCCGGCTCCAGAGATTTGTTCCCCCCTATTACCCCGAGGAGTTGCTCGCTCAAAAACTGGCAGGCGAGGTTGTGATCGACGTCCAGCTCACCGCGGAGGGCGACGTTGCAGGCATGTGGCTTGTCTCCGCAATGCCGGACATTTTCGCCAACCTTGCGACCGCCGCTGTCCGTGAATGGAAGTTCGAGCCTGCGCCGGCGAAGATCCGGGTTGTTGTGGAGTTTCTTCCCTGAAAAGCCGGTCCGATCCTGTGTTATCTTACAAAGCCTTCTGCGGGGAGATGTTCTGACCCCAGCGAAACCGATTCAACAATGAACCGCATCAACAAGCTCAAGCTTCGGTGGCGCGAACTCCGAATGATTGCCCGGGGTCTGGCATCGACGAAGCACGTCATTCTCGCTCACATTATTCCTACTCGCCGGTGCAACCTCGCGTGTGGTTACTGTAACGAGTACGACGATTTTTCGCCTCCCATACCAACCGAAGTCATGCTACGGCGTGTCGATCTTCTGGCCGGCCTGGGCACCTCGATCATTACCATCAGCGGCGGCGAACCTTTGCTGCATCCGGAAATCGAGCAGATCATCTCGCGGATAAGGCATCACGGAATGCTGGCCGGAATGATCACCAACGGATACCTGCTGACGCCCAAGAAAATCGTGTCGCTTAACGAAGCGGGCCTGGACCATCTTCAGATCAGCATCGATAACATCCAGCCCGATGATATCTCCCTGAAGAGCCTGAAGGTCCTCGACAAGAAACTCGAATACCTCAACCAGTTCGCCGAGTTTGCAGTCAACATCAACTCCGTTATCGGCGGCGGCATACGCATTCCCGAAGACGCGGAAACCATAACCAACCGCGCCATCCAGCTAGGCTTCTCCAGTTCGATCGGCATTATCCACGATGGCAGCGGCGCCATGAAGGAACTGAATCGCCGCGAGGAGCGCGTGTATCGTGAGGTTCGAAATGAGGGCAAGCAAAGCTACAGCCGGCTGAACTGGTTCCAGGAAAATCTTGCCAAGGGGAAACCGAATGATTGGAAATGCCGGGCAGGCGCGCGTTACGTGTACATCTGCGAAGACGGCCTCGTTCACTACTGCTCGCAGCAGCGGGGACATCCAGGTATTCCGCTCGAGAAATACACTCTTGCCGACGTCCAGCGCGAATACCTAACCAAGAAGGCATGCGCGCCCGCATGCACCGTTGGTTGCGTTCAGAAGGTTTCGGTTATCGATCACTGGCGTGATCCACAGCACGACATGGCCGACACCACTCACCATTCCACTTTGGTCCGCGCCGACTAGCTTTTTACACCCCGAGAATGTGGTAGCCGCCATCCACAAAAATAACTTCGCCCGTAATTCCCCTGGATAAGGGACTCATCAGGAAAAGTGCGGCGTCTCCGATTTCGTCGAGGTCGACGGCTTTACGGAGGGGAGCGCGTTCGGCATGGAGCTTGACCATGCCGGAAATGCCACCGATTGCCGAAGACGCCAGCGTCTTGATCGGGCCTGCGGATATCGCATTCACGCGAATGCCGTGTGGTCCCAGGTCGTTTGCCAGGTAGCGCACCGACGATTCGAGCGCCGCCTTCGCGACTCCCATGACGTTGTAGTTATGCACCACGCGTTCGCTGCCCAGGTAGGTGAGCGTCACGATTGCCGACTGACGGTCCTTCATGAGGGGCAGCGCGGCTTGAGAAACCGCAACCAGGGAATATGCGCTGATGTCGAGCGCAAGGCTGAAATCCGCCCGCTTTGTGGCTGCATACGTTCCCTCGAGCGCCTCACGCGGGGCATATGCCAACGCATGCACGAGGAAATCCAGGTGGCCGACCTCTTCCTGGATGCGCTTCATGCAAGCCTGGATCTGTTCGTCGCTTGCAACGTCGCACTGAATAAGAAGCGGATTGTTCAGCGCTGCCCCAAGTTCCTGGACGTTTTCGCCGAGCCGCTCGCTTTGATAAGTAAGTATGAGGCGGGCGCCCGCCTTGCTGGCCGCGTTGGTGATTCCCCACGCAATGCTGCGCTTGTTGGCAACGCCCATGATGAGACCGGTTTTTCCTTCAAGTAGTTGCGTCATAAGGTGGATAACATTACCACGGTCTTCTTGAATTCGCGCGCCGCGGCCGATAACGCCTCCGAACGCCGGTGCACCAACCATACGGTTCGCTTGTAGCCGAACCCGCTTACCGGGACTCTTACCAATTCCCGCCGGTCCAGTTCGTCCTCCACGCACATCAGGGGAACAAAAGCTATCCCCAGGTTCAGGGCGACCAGCTTCTTGATCGTATCCAATGTCGAGATCTCCATTGAGATGTTCAGCGGGGTCTCGAACTGGCAGAATGCGTCCACAACCTTGTCTCTCGACCGCGACCGCACATTGTGCGCGATGAATGTTTCGGTTCCCAGGTCGCGGATGTGAACTTCGGCGCTGCCTGCCAGCCGGTGCCCGGGATTGACAATCAGTACGAGTTCGTCTTCCTTCACCGCGAATGTCTCGATCTGCTTGTCCTCGGGAGATACCGAGACAAAAGCGACGTCAACCGTTCCGTCTTTGATGTCCTGGATCAATCTGGCCGAATTCTGACGATATGCCTCGATCATGATGTCCGGGAATTTCTGGCGAAACGCGTGAATAAACTTCGGGACCAGGTAGCTCGACGTACTCTCGTTGGCGCCGATCCGGATTCTCCCGAAGTGCAGGTGCTGGAGGTCGTGTATCTCGGCTACAGCTTCATCACGCATGCGGAGTATGCGTTTCGCCGACGCGTAAAGCAGTTCCCCTGTCGGCGTGAGGATATAGGAGCCCCGGTTTGACCTGTCGAAAAGCGGGGCTCCAAGCTCGTCCTCGAGCTTTTTCAGCGCCATGCTTACTGCCGGCTGAGTACGGTAAACGCGTTCGGCGGCCTTCTGCACGCCACCGGCTTCCACCGTGGCAACCAACATTTCGAGCTGCGATAAATCCATCTTTTCAACGACCTACCGATCGGTAGGTCATTATGTCAAAACTCGCTTATGTGACGATAAGAAAAATCGAATTGACCTAGATTTTTCTGTTTGTTACGGTTGCCGGAGCTTGTAAGGCGGGCAGCCATGCCGGATGGGAATTTCAACGATTCCAGCCTTTTGTTTCACCGAAGCCCGATTGTCCGGGCGCAGCCATTAAATAATGGAAGAAGAACAGCCGACACGCACATTATCAATATTAGTGGAGAACCATTTTGGAGTTCTCTTTACCATTGCAGGTCTTTTCTGCGCTCGGGGATATAACATCGAGCGGCTTGTCGTGGTGCCAGACGAGGAGCAGGGCCTTTCCCGCATGGTTATGGCCGTCAGATGCGACCCGAAGCTTTCCCAGCAAATTATTAAACAGTTGAACAAATTGGTGGACGTCGTCGAAGCCGAGGATGTTACCGACAAGGAGATATATTCATGGCCAACATTTACTACGAGAAAGATGCAACAACCAGCCTGATCAAGTCCAGGAAGGTTGCCATCATCGGCTACGGCAGTCAGGGACATGCCCACGCATTGAACCTTCACGAGAGCGGTGTCGCCGTCACGGTGGCGTGCTATGCCGGCAGTCCGTCTGCCCAGCGCGCGCAGGCGGACGGATTGCGCGTGAGCACGATCGAGGAAGCCGTCAAGAATTGCGACACCATCATGATTCTCATTCCTGATGAGAAGCAGAAGAAGGTCTATACCGAGTCCATTGCGCCGTACCTGCGGCAAGGGCAGACGCTCATGTTTGCCCACGGCTTCAACATCAACTTCGGCCAGATTGTGCCGCCGGCTTTCGTAGACGTTTCCATGATCGCTCCGAAGGCTCCAGGTCACCGCATGCGCGAATTGTTCGTGGATGGCGTTGGCGTTCCGGGCCTTCTCGCCGTTCACCAGGACGCCAGCGGAAAGGCGAAGGAGAATGCCCTCGCCTACGGATGGGGCGTGGGATGCGCGAAGGCAGGCATCATTGAAACGACTTTCAAGGAAGAAACCGAAACCGATCTTTTCGGCGAGCAATCCGTCCTGTGCGGCGGCGTAACGTCGCTGGTGAAGGCGGCGTTTGAGACTCTCATGGAAGCCGGTTACCAGCCGGAGATCGCATATTTCGAATGCATGCACGAACTGAAGCTGATCGTCGACCTCATGTACCAGGGAGGCCTGGGCTACATGCGGTACTCCGTCAGCGACACCGCTGAGTTCGGAGACTACTCTCGCGGTCCGCGGATTGTCGACGCACGCGTGCGCGAGACGATGCGCGGAATCCTGAAGGAGATCCAGGACGGAACATTCGCGAAGGAATGGATCGCGGAAAACGAGGCCGGCAGGCCGAACTACAAGCGCATGCGCGACCAGGATGCAAACCATCCAATCGAGATCGTCGGCAAGAAGCTGCGCGAGATGATGCCTTTCCTGAAACAAGGCAAGAAGGTGCCAGTGGGGGCGCGATGAACGGAGCCGACATCATCGTTCGCGTCCTGGAGGAACAGGGCGTTGACACGATGTTTGGGTATAGCGGCGGCGCGATTCTACCGACGTACGACGCTATATTCCGTCACAATGCGGAGCAGGAGGCGAAGGGCAAGAAACCCATTCACCTTGTTGTTCCTGCGACCGAACAGGGCGCGGGATTCATGGCGGCCGGATACGCCCGCGCGAGCGGCAGGGTTGGAGTGTTCATTGTGACCTCCGGCCCTGGAGCGACGAATTGCGTCACGCCGATCCGCGACTGCATGGCCGACTCGATTCCCGTGGTTCTGATCTGCGGCCAGGTACCCCGTCCAGCCATTGGAACCGACGCATTTCAGGAAGCGCCTGTCTTCAACATCATGAGCTCCTGCGCAAAGGCGACCTTCCTCGTGATGGATCCGGAAAAGCTGGAAGCTACGATCCGAACTGCCTTTGACATCGCCGTAAGCGACCGCCCGGGTCCGGTCGTGGTCGATGTCCCGAAAGACGTTCAAAATTGGCTGGGAACCTTCAAGGGACAGGGCCAGCTTCCGCTGAACGGTTATAGAAAGCGCGTGGCGGCGCTGAATTCTTCCCATATCAGCAAAGCGGAGGGCTCCGCCTTTTTCGACATGCTGCGAAAGAGCCAGCGTCCCCTGCTGTACGTGGGGGGCGGCGTCATCAAGAGTAACGCTGCCGCGGAGCTCCGCATCTTCGCCGAAAAATACCAGATTCCGGTAGTCACAACTCTCCACGGGTTAGGCGCCTTCGATTCCACTCATCCGTTGTCACTGCGCATGCTCGGCATGCATGGCACGGCTTACGCGAACTATGCCGTCGAAGATTGCGACTTTCTTATTGCCCTGGGCGCCCGTTTTGACGATCGCGTCGCGGGAAGCGCCGCCAGGTTTGCGCCGAACGCGAAAAATATCGCGCACATCGATATCGACGCGTCTGAGATTGGCAAAGTGAAGAACGTGACGTGGTCGCATGTTGCAGACGCGCGAAGCGGGCTCATCGATCTGCTCGAAGAGGGAAGGGATTTCAAGAAAGACTTCTCGCCGTGGCTGAATCACATCGACAAGCTCAGGCAGAGCCATCCGATGAACTACGATCGCGACTGCGAAAGCGTTCAACCGCACTATGTACTCGAATGCCTGAACGAGATAACCCATGGCGAGGCGATCATTTCCACGGGCGTGGGGCAGCACCAGATGTGGGCGGCGCAGTACCTCGACTACAAGTATCCGCGCACATGGCTGACGTCGGGCTCGATGGGCACGATGGGATTCGGCCTGCCCGCCGCAATTGGAGCGCAGTTGGCCTGTCCCGGCCGGCTTGTCATCAACATCGACGGCGATGGCAGCCTGCGCATGAATCTCGGCGATATGGAAACGGTTACCAACTACGGGCTGCCTGTAAAGATCATCCTGTTGAACAACCAGGGCGACGGCATGGTCCGCCAGTGGCAAAAGCTTTATTTCGCGGAACGGCTCTGCGCCAGCGAGAAACGATCCCATAAGAAGGACTTCGTCAAGTCCGCAGAAGCTGACGGCTTCGAATTCTCCCAGCGGGTCAGCAATAACCGGAGCGTTAAGGAAACGTTGCGCGCTTTTGTGGAATTTCCGGGTCCCGCTTTCCTCGAAGTGATGGTTGATCCCGATGCGGGCGTCTATCCGATGGTGGGGCCGGGCATGAGCTACAAAGAGATGGTGACGGGCAATTACATTCCAGCCCGCGCTGAGGAAGTTGCGCTAGAAATAGAAGTTCCCGATCTGTTCTGAAAAAAACGGGGTCAAAAAAACGGGGTCCGG
>CAMAWS010000035.1 GCA_945861845.1 Candidatus Sulfopaludibacter sp. SbA3
TTCCGTCACTACGGGCCGATGGCGCAGGATTTTTTCGCCGCTTTCGGCAGGGATGCACTTGGTAAGGTCGGTACGGACACGACCCTCAACGTAGGCGACTGGTCCGGTGTCCTGATGCTCGCCGTGCAGGCACTGGAGAGGAGAACACTCGAGCTGCAAAGAGAAAACGACGTACTCAAGCAAACAACCGAAGCGATTGCCGGCCTGGCAACTGCGCCGCAGCGGCGCTTTATCAGCGCAGCGGCGCCTGGTTTCCTTCATGAGTCGAAGCCGGGCTCTCAAGCTACTCCGGTTGAATCCACCGAGACTCTCAACGGAAATGTCCTGCTGGATGCGAGCGGCGAAGCGTGGGTAGAACTGCCGCTGCCCTTGAGCGAATCGGATCGCGAGTTCCGTTATCAACTAACCGCGATTGGTGCTCCCGGTCCTGCCTTGTATGTTGCGGAAGAGGTTCAGGGTAACCGGTTCAAGATCGCAGGCGGCCGCCCCGGAGCGAAGGTTTCATGGCAGGTGGTTGGCGTGGGCCGAATTACCGGTACAGTTGCCCGGCAACCATAATCGATTGGCAAACATCGTGCAACCGCGGAATACCCTTCCGGTCCTGCTGGTATCCGCGGTTGCAATGCAACTCAAACCGTCTCCAGGCTTTCGCCGATTGTCTTTAACAGGTCGGCCATGAGGCGATCGTTTCGTCGAGCGTCATCACTCTCTATCATGACGCGCAACAGGGGCTCGGTCCCCGAATAGCGCACAACAAGCCGTCCGCAGCCCTTCAATTCGTGCATCGCTTCTGCCATCTTGGCCTGCACATCAGGCAATGATTCCAATGGGACCCTCTGCAGCACTTTCACGTTCTTCAGAATCTGCGGCGCCTGGATCCAGTCACGCGTGAGATCGTCGAAGGATGCATGCTCGCTTACGATGGTCTCGGCAACTTTCAGCGTCGTCATCAGTCCATCGCCGGACAAGCGGAAATCCGAAAAGATAATGTGACCTGATGGCTCTCCGCCAAGCACGCTGCCGGTGCGCAGCATCTCCTCGAAGACAAAACGATCTCCGACTCCAACGCGGGTGAGCGCGATTCCTTCGTCCTGCAGCATCCGTTCGAGACTGTAGTTGGTCATTAGAGTTCCAACAACCGTGGGAGGATTCAAGGCGCCGCTGCGCTTCAGCCTGCGCGCCATCATCAGAAGTACGGCATCGCCGTCCATCACCCGTCCGCTGGCGGAAACGAAAAGCGAACGGTCGCCATCGCCGTCAAAAGCAACTCCGAAGTCTGCCGGGTGGGAATTCATGGCCGTCAGCAGGGAAGCAAGGTGTACGGCGCCGCAGCCTTTGTTGATGTTCTTGCCGGAAGGCGATGCGTGAAGGACAGTGACCTCTGCCCCGAGCTTGGCGAGAAGGGCCGGCGCAATATCGCTCATCGCCCCATTGGCGCAGTCCGCGACGATCCGGACTCCCTTCAGCCAGGCGCCAGCGGGGAAGTGTTCGGTCAACAATTCCATGTACCGGCTGGCCCAGCGCGTGTTGTTCGCCTGGAACGGGAGTTCAGGCACGGTGTCGCTTTTCCGTCGGCCTTCCGCTTCAACAAGCTCAGCCACTCGGTTCTCAATTACAGCTTCGTCGGCGTTGCTGAGCTTCCTTCCATCGGACGCAAATACCTTGATTCCGTTGTCTTCGTACGGATTGTGAGAGGCCGAGATGATAATGCCACCTGCGTAGTCGTGCTGCTGGGTCAGCAACGCGATAGCTGGAGTAGGAATGACGCCCGCATTTTCGATCTCTGCGCCGGCTGCGGCGATGCCCTTAAGCAGGAGATCGAGTATCCACGGACTGGAGATTCGAGTGTCCTGGCCAATCAGGATCCTGCCGCCCAGCCTCTCGCCCAACGCCCGGCCAATCGCTGTTATACCGGCGGAATTCAAGGGGAATTCCCCCGCGGTCGCGCGAATACCATCCGTGCCAAAAAGCTGTTGAGTCATACCTGCACCACTACTGCCCCTTAGGCGTCTTTTTCCCGATCCCGACCCGCACGTCCACGGCGGACGGGCGCTGCAAGCGCAGGAATGAATCGTCAACATCCAGCCCGATGAACCGATGAACCTCCCCATTTGCGCCTTCAATATCCACCGGTTCTGTCGCGACGCCTTCCAGGTGGCGCAATCTGCTCTCGGGGCCGTGGATCTCGACCACGTTCGGAATGATGGATACTTCCTTCACTTCGCTGCCGGTTTCCGGCTGGCCAAGAAGATGCGCCTTTACCGGCACGATTTTCGAAACCGAGCGATCCAGGTTGATTCGCACGCGGGAAGGATTTACTCGCATGACTTCAACTCCGAATGGCGCCTGAACGTTCTCCGCTGTTAGTTGCAAGACGCTCTCGCCCGCACCCATGCCCGCGAGGTTAAGAGAGACTGCGACTTCCTGCGGCGCCAGTTCCTTCATGATATTGGCAGAGCCGCGAAGCCGTACTTCGACCGTGTTGGCCGTCTCGTCAATAACCTCAAATTGTCCCGGGATGTTCTGATACTGGATCTGGACGGTTATTCCCATTTCTGACGAAGTCTCGCTTGCAATGGCCATCCAAAGCACTGTGGCCAGCAGCAGCGAGGAAAGTTTCGCCAGCCAATTGCGGGTGAGAAATTCCTTTGGCGATTGCATATCAGCCGTCCACTCGATGTTCGGCGGCCTCAGCCGGCACGCGTGGCATAGGGGCAGGCGATTTACGTTCGAAGACGTCGCGCAGGCGCAGCCTCAATGTATCGGGAACAAGGAACCGTTCGATTTCACCGTCGTGGGCAAACGAAATAGCGCCGGTCTCCTCGGACACAACAATTGCCACCGCATCTGTTTCCTCAGTGACGCCGATGGCCGCCCTGTGGCGTGTCCCGAGCTCCTTGCTGAGTCTCGGTTTTACCGTCAGGGGCAGAAAGCAGGCAACCGCCGCAATTCGCCCGTTTGAAATGATTACTGCGCCATCGTGGAGCGGGACGGCGCGATTGAAAACCGTTACCAGCAAGTCGTACGACAGGGCGGCATCGATCGCGATTCCGCTCTCGATGTAACTCTTCAGCCCAATGTCCCGCTCGATGACAATCAGGGCGCCGGTATGACTGGTTGCGAGAGTTGTCACGGCAACGACAATCTCATCGTAAAACTCGCTCCTGTTGATGCCGGTGAATCCGGTCAGAAACGGTATCTTGCCGAAATGCGCCAGGGCTCGCCGTATTTCGGATTGAAATATCACGATGATCGCGAACACAAAGGAGGGAAGAATATAGGCCAGCATCCACGAAACGGCTTCCAGCCGGGCCCAGCGGGAAAAATAGAAGAATGCCAGGACCAGCCCGAGCCCCAGGACCATCTGTACTGCGCGAGTACCCCTGATAAACACGAGCACCTGGTAGATCAGGAACGCGACAATAAGAATGTCGAGCATCCCGGTCCAGGTAAGAGTTGGCAATGAAGAAAAGTCAGGCATCTTCCCCTACGATTTCAGAATCCGATCCGTCACGTCCGCAACCGCCCGCATCTGGCTCACATCGTGAACCCTCACAATGTGGGCGCCGTTTAGAATTGAGATGGCCACAGTGGCAGCTGTCCCCCAGTCTCGTGCTTCAATATTGTCTTGGATGATGGTACGAATGAATGACTTACGGGACGTTCCGACGAGCAAAGGATACCGTAATTCGCTGAAATCACTCAGGTTTTTCAGCACTGCGATGCTTTCGGCAGCGGTCTTTCCGAACCCGATACCCGGATCGATAACGATCGATGAGTTTCCTATCCCGGCCTCCCGTGCCCGCTTGATTGATTCGGACATTCCGGCTAAGACCTCTGTCACTGGCCGGACCATCGGAGCCTGAGTGTGCAACTCTCGGCGACTGCCCCGGCTATGCATTAACACGATCGCCGCTTCCCGTTCTTTTACAGTTACGGCAAGTTTCTCGTCAAATCGAAGCCCGCTGATGTCATTAACGATCTGGGCGCCCGCGTCGAGCGCTCTGGCTGCGACCTCTGAGCGATATGTATCGACTGAAATCGGAATGTTAATCGACTTCGCCAGTCCTTCGATTATGGGTACGACCCGGCGGATTTCTTCCTCCAGCGGAACTTCGCTGCTTCCCGGCCGAGTGGATTCGCCGCCAACATCGATGATTCCGGCGCCGTCCTGCTCCATCTTCTTCCCGCGGGCAAGCGCCATTTCCAGGCCGGCATACTTGCCGCCGTCCGAAAATGAATCGGGAGTGACATTCAGTATCCCCATGATGACGGTGCGCTCGCCGAGCGTGACCGTCGTCCGGGGAAGTGTCCAATTGAAGCTTTCTCGCATAGATAAAAAAACAGCCGCGGGCATTGCCCGCGGCCTCTGTTTCTTACGGATTGTCCGGCACTCCAGCTAAGCCGGCGCTGGTTTCTCGTGCGGCGGAATCGGAGCAGGCCGAAGACCGCCACCTTTGGCCGGAGCCGGCGTCGGCTTTTCGCTCTTCGGGGTTTCGGCTCTTTGCGTAGTCCGCTCTTCGAGCGGCTGGCCGGCGATCAGCATTTTGATCTCGACCGCATCCAGCGATTCCCGCTCGAGCAGGCTTTCGGCTATCCGAATCAGGGCGTCGCGGTTCTCGCTAAGGATCGCTTTTGCGCGGTCGTAGCCCTGGAGGACGAACTTCCGGACCTCTTCGTCGATGGCAACAGCCGTGTGTTCGCTGTAGTCGCGATGCTGCGCGATCTCACGTCCGAGGAAGATCTGCTCTTCCTGCTTGCCGAATGTCATCGGTCCCAGTGATGACATGCCGAACTGGCACACCATTTTTCGTGCAAGCTCCGAGGCCTGTTCGATGTCGTTGCCTGCGCCCGTAGTCATCGTGTCGAGGAACAACTCTTCAGCCAAACGGCCGCCCATCATGATGGCAAGCTGTCCTTCGAGGTAGGCCCGGGGATACGTATGGCGATCATCCACAGGCAACTGCATCGTAACTCCAAGAGCCATGCCGCGCGGGATAATCGTGACTTTGTGCAGGGGATCGGCGCCTTCCGTCATCACCGCGACCATGGCGTGGCCGGCTTCGTGATAGGCGGTCACGCGTTTCTCGTTCTCATTGATGATGAGTGATTTTCGCGCGACGCCCATCAGAGTCTTGTCCTTGGCCATCTCGAAATCTTCCTGCATGACCACCTTCTGGTTCATCCGCGCCGCATTCAAAGCCGCTTCATTCACCAGATTGGCCAGATCGGCTCCCGAAAATCCCGGAGTGCTTCGCGCGATTACCGGGACATCGACATCGTCGGAAAGCGGGATCTTTCGCACGTGGACTGCAAGGATACCTTCGCGGCCCTTCACGTCGGGTCGCGGGACAACCACGCGGCGGTCAAAACGTCCCGGGCGCAGAAGCGCGGGATCGAGAACATCGGGGCGGTTGGTGGCGGCGACCAGGATGACGCCTTCGTTGGATTCGAAGCCGTCCATTTCGACAAGTAACTGGTTCAAGGTCTGTTCGCGTTCGTCGTGCCCGCCGCCCAGGCCTGCGCCACGATGACGGCCCACAGCGTCGATTTCATCTATAAAAATGATGCACGGAGCGTTCTTTTTCCCTTGCTCGAAAAGGTCGCGGACGCGCGATGCGCCGACTCCGACGAACATTTCAACAAAGTCCGATCCGCTTATCGAAAAGAACGGAACGTTCGCTTCTCCAGCAATCGCTCTGGCGAGCAGCGTTTTGCCTGTTCCCGGAGGCCCGACCAGCAGGACGCCCTTTGGAATCCTTCCGCCAAGCTTCTGGAACTTCTGCGGTTCCTTGAGGAAATCGATAATCTCCTGCAACTCTTCCTTGGCTTCTTCGACACCGGCCACATCCTTAAACGTGACCTTCTTCTGGTGGGCGGTTAGCAGCCGTGCCCGGCTCTTGCCGAAAGACAATGCCTTGTTCCCACCACTCTGCATCTGACGCATGAAGAAGACCCAGAATCCAATGACGAAAAGCATCGGCGCCCATGCAACGAGCGCTGCAAGCCACTGGTTCTGGTTCGGGGGCTCCGCTTTGATCACAACGCTTCTTTGCTGAAGAATGTTGATGAGTTCCGGGTATTCCATCGGAAGGAAGGTCTTGAATGCCTGGCCGTTCTGGAGCGTTCCCTTGATGTTCGACTCGATGAACGTGACTTCTTTTACGTTTCCACCCTGCACTTCGTCTATGAAACGGCTGAAGGCGAAAGTCTCCTCCTTGCTCGTCGAAGATCTCTGTACCACCTGGTACAGGAGGACGGCAGTAAGGAGCAGAGCGATCCAGAACAAAATCGTTTTAGCTGTCGAATTCAATTAACCCCCCCAAAGTCCAAAGTCCGAATGACTGAAACCTTTAGACTCTCTCACAGCGTTCCCGGAAGCACCTTTATTTGGTGCTCATGCGGGAAATGCCTCAATTGCGACCAACTTCTCGGAATGTTCACCGGGAGCAAAATCGCGGGAAACTGGAAATGAGGCTACCCAAACAATCGAAGAATCGGTGACAAATACAGGGCAGGCCATCCGTAGACTTCTCGGAGTGCGGGCCCGCTGAAATAGTTTCTTGAGTTTGCCAGCCGGCAACCCCACTGGCCTGTAATAATCCCCCGGCTTCCAGTTTCTGATTCTAACACACGGCCCGAGCGATCGGGCATCAAGTAATACCCTCTCCGCCTTCGATTCGTTACATTTGTGGTCTACAATTTCTGCCCGGAATATCCTGTCCAATTCGGGTATATGAACGCGGCCCGGGATTTGCAACTCGTAGTCATATGGGGTTTCAGGCGGGTCCGCGAGCCGGATAGCTAGTTCGGTAAACTCCCTCACCGCGATGACGCCGCCCGGAATTTGTACAAGCTTTCCGCTCTTTGGCCCACTCACAAGGCCCCGGATGGCCTCGACATGCTCGAACGAAACGTCATGCAGGGAGTGTCCCGCCTTCCGCAGCGCTGACCTGAGCACACGACGGACGAGACCCAGAGGCGCATCATTTAACGCCCGGCAGTCGAGGATGACACTGTGATCTTTTGCCCTGGCGTGGCGGCTGATCCAGCCGGAGGCCTCTTCCTGGAGCAATGCATCCTCGGCTTCGAGGATTTTGACAGTTCTGGAGAGTGTTTCGACGAGATTAATATTGAACTCTGCTGCCAACTGAGGAATTACGCGATGCCGCATCCGATTGCGGGCGAAGCTCAAGTCAAAGTTCGTAGCGTCGGTTCGCCATGGCTGATTTCTCGCGGTCAGGTAAGACTCGACGTCCGCCCGCCTCGTCTCAATCAGGGGCCGAACCGTCGCTCCAGAAACGGGGGCCATCGATACCAACCCCTCCATGCCGGATCCCCGCAGCATATGAAGCAGAAATGTCTCCGCTCGATCGTCCTGGGTGTGCGCCACCGCGATCTTCGAAAACCCGTGGCGATCTGCGAGTTCGGTGAAAAACTGTTTTCTCGCCACCCTGCCGGCGGCTTCGAGGCTGCCCTCGAGTGAGACATTCTTTCGGAAGAATGAAATGTTCAGGGTCTCCGAGAGTCGTTCCACAAATAGTTCGTCTTCGTCCGCAGCGGCTCCCCTTAGTCCGTGGTTGAGGTGAGCGGCCGCGACCTCGTAACCAAGCTCCATTAATACGAGCAACAAACAGACGGAGTCGGCACCACCTGAAACACCCACCAGGACTCGTTCGTGTGTCGCGATCATCCGATAGTTCGCCAGCGTATTGCGGATGTGGGCCAGAAATGCCGCCGATTCGTTGACGTTGGTCATTGAGCTGTTATAATGCTCCGCAACTTTCCCAGTTTCCACTTTGGATTTGTTCCGGCTCCATCTCGTTGAGGAGGGCATCAGCCATGAAGCGACTCTTGACGGCGGCAGCGCTGCTATTTCTTCTGTCCAGTGCCAATTTCGCACAAACCAGTAACGCGACAGTGGGTGGAACTGTGTCCGATGCCACTGGCGCTCTAATTCCTGGGGTAACAGTCACGGCAACGAACACTGCCACCGGTATTGTCGTTACTGCTATCAGCAATGAAGCAGGTGCTTACCAGTTCGCCAGCCTGCAGACTGGGACATATTCGATTACTGCAGAATTGCCTGGTTTTCAGACTCAGGCCTATAACAACGTGACACTAGGGATTTCGCAGCAGGTTCGACTGAACTTCACGCTGCAGGTCGGAACTGTGGCCCAGGCGATTGAAGTGACTGTCGCGGCCGATACGGCCATTGCCACAACATCAGCCTCAGTGGGAACAGTCCTGCCTGAATACAAGGTGCGCGACCTTCCCTTGGGAGGCCGCAATGTGATGGACCTGTTGGGTACGACAGCGGGGGCTGGTCCAACCGACGGGACCCTTGATGGTTACTTCGCCGGTGGGCGGCTCAGCATGGTGAATACGACCCGGGATGGATTCGTAGTCTCCGATGGAAGGTATAACCACGGTGCGTTTTCGTCCACGTACGTCAGTCCCGACCTCGTCGAGGAGGTTCGCGTCATCACCGCCCCAGTAGATGCGGAGGCCGGCCGCGGATCAGGGCAAGTGCAAATGGTTACGCGCTCGGGAACAAATCAGTTTCGCGGCGCAGTATTTTGGACGAACCGGAATTCAGCAACGGATGCGAGCAACTGGTTTAACAACTTCAATGGCGTTCAGAAGGATTACGAGAACCGAAATCAGTTTGGCGGCCGTTTGGGCGGACCGATCGTCAAGAACAAGACCTTCTTCTTCTTTCTCGTCGAAGAGCAGCGTTATATTTTTCGCCAGACTTTCGTAGGCAGCGTCCTGACGGATGCGGCGCGGCAGGGTATCTTTCGCTTTTTCCCTGGCGTAGACGCGCAGAACGCGACTCAGAACATTCCTACCGTTGACCGGAACGGCAACCCGGTAAGGCCGGCGAACGCGACAGGCGACCTGCAGCAATTCAGCGTGTTCAACCGCGATGCTTTCCGCCCGGGTTTCGATCCTACCGGTTTTATCCAGAACACGATCCTGGCGAAAATGCCGCGGCCGAATGATTTCACAATCGGCGATGGACTGAATACGGCCGGCTATCGCTGGGCGCGCCGCATCAGCGGCATGGACCAGCCGGACGGGCAGGGAGTCGACACAAATCGCGACCAGTTCAACGCCCGCGTTGATCACAATTTCAATGCCAGCCACAAACTGAGCTTTGTCTACACGTGGGAGCGCGGCCTCAACATGACCGTTCAGGCCGGGATTCCGAACTGGCCCGGCGGATACTACGGCGCAAACCACAAATGGCCGATGTTGTACAACTTCTCGCTGGTGTCGACGCTGTCTCCAACCATTGTGAACGAACTCCGCGTCGGATATCGACGGACGAAGCAAGACAGTTGGGCTCCTTGGTATGTTGGAAGACAAGATGAAACCGAGGAAACCGGCGCCGAGGGGAAGGAGGCGTTTGCTCTGCTTCCCAGGAATAACGGGATTCCGTTCCAGCCAGTGACAACGCTGCTGACCCAAAACATCATGAATTGGAACGCGGGGGACGGCAATACCCGTGGCTCCGAAAGCCCTCTATCGACTTACGGCGACACGATCAGTTTCACCCAGGGCGCACACGCATTCAAAGCGGGAGGGGAGCTGCGATTCGCCAGGTCCAATGCCGGCAACGACAGTAATTTTACTCCGCAGGCTGTTCTTGGAGCCGGAGGCGTGCCGGTGCAGAACATCGACAACATCGCCATTCCCGGTCTGACGGCCAACAATCAAACGACGGCACGAAACCTGTTGACCGATCTCTCCGGATCCATTGCCCAGATTGCGCAGGCATTCGATTTAAGAGATCCCCGCGATCTGGTTTTTCGCGGCTACAACGAAGGAGTGAAACTAAAGAAACGGGATTGGCGCACGCGTGAGTTCAGTTCGTTCTTCAAGGATACCTGGAAGGTTCGTCCGGCTTTGACGCTCAACGTCGGGATTCATTACGAATGGTTCGGCGTTCCTTATGAAGGCCAGGGTATCGCGGGGGCGCCGGTCGGCGGCGCGGCGGGATTATGCGGAATTTCGTGCGGCTCTCCAACGACTGTGGAATTTGTGGGCAAGAACTCCTCAAATCCGAACAAACAACTCTGGAATGACGATTGGAACAATTTCGCGCCGTCCTTCGGCGTGAGTTGGTCGCTTCCATGGCTCGGAAAAGACAAGACCGTGATCCGCGCAGGCTACGGATGGAGTTATCCCGGCAACTCTTTGATCGGTGTGAACGGAAACCTTAATAACATCGGCGGGTCGATTCCAGGCACGATGGAAGGTTCCACCAACACAGGCATCTTCCACACGCAGGCGGCATTCCTTTCGCTGGCGAACATTGCGCTGCCTATACCTCATCAATTCCCGCCGCTTCGGCCGAGCCCGGTCGACGGACCTCGTGGCGACGTCATGCAGGCGGCGGTCGCCAATCGGGTGAGCCCGTATGTTCAAAACTTCAACTTTGAGATTCAACGTGAAGTTGCCCGCGATCTGTCGATCAGCGCAGCATACGTTGGGACGAAAGGGACGAGGCTGTGGAACGCAGTTCCTCTGAACGGCGTGGACATTTTTAATAACGGTTTCCTGGCGGCGTTCAACACCACGCGTGCGGGTGGCAACGCGCCGCTGTTCGACCAGATGTTAAGAGGTCTCAATATCCCGGGGGCGGGAGTTGTAAACGGAACGACCGTTACAGGCTCGGCGGCATTGCGCGCCTACACGTCAACGCGGCCATTCATTGCAAACGGCAGTATCGGGCAGCTGGCGGATTTTCTGAACCGTAGCACGAACATTACTGGCAAGGGCGGCGGCTTCGTCCGGAATGGCGGCCTGTCCGAGACGTTCTTTGTTTTCAATCCACAGTTCAGCGAAGTCAGGCTGCACGGAAATCCGAGCAGTTCCACCTACCATTCCATGCAACTGCAACTGACGAAACGTTTGTCGAACGGTTTCTCCAGCCAGTCGACCTACACCTGGAGTAAGACTTTGGGCACCAACGATGGAGATACCAACCTCACGCCGCGAGACCCGAAGAATCTGGACCTCGACAAGGCCGTGGCCGGGTTCCATCGGACGCATGCCTGGACAACAAACGGCACATATGAATTGCCGTTCGGACCCGGCCGTTCGTTTCTCAGCGATGCTCCCGGAGTTGTCCAGCGGTTGGTGGAGCGATGGCAGTTCGGCGGAATCTTCAGCCTGACTTCAGGTGCGCCACTGACGATTTCAGCTCCCATCTCGACAATCTGGCAAACCACTACCAATGCGACACCGAACATCGTTGGGGAGTTTCCGAAGAACATCGGTGAACTAACCAAGCTCGCGAATGGCGTGACCTACTTTCCAGGTACCCAGCAGATCAATGATCCGTCGGGTGCTGCCGTGTCTGCACTCAACGGACTCAGCGGGTCATTCAGCAACAGGGCGATAACCGATTCGCAAGGGCAGCTTCTCCTCGTGAATCCCGCTCCCGGACAAGTAGGCACTCTTGGCCGGTACACGATCGAAGGCCCCGGGTTGCTTGGTTTCGACGTGAACCTGATCAAGCGGGTGAGGATTACCGAAACGAAGGAATTTGAGCTTCGCGTGGACTCCGTCAATGTGTTGAATCGTCCGAATTTCGGGAATCCCAACGTTAACATTAACAATACGAGCTTCGGCCGCATCACTACGGCGGGGGGCAACCGGAGATTCGTTATCAACGCCCGATTGAATTTCTAGGAGGATAGAAAAAAGGGGAGAGTGCGCCATTGTGCACTCTCCCCTTTTTCGGTCCAGACCGACCGATTTACTGAAGCCCGCTGACAGGACCTATATACGCCATCAAGCGACCTGCCGTGACGGCACCCGCCCATAGGAGGAGTGATATCCCCGCCAGAATTTTACCGTTCATTGGCATTGGAATCTGGTCGATCAATGGGTTTCGAAACACCTGCCTATTCAGCGCCTGTATCGTGACTACTGCGAGCGCTATCAAAACCATCTTTACCCAAAACACCGGGTTGATCAGTTTCGTCGATGCGTCGGCGATTAACAGCAGCGTGCCGGAGAAGGCATTTATTCCGAACCCCACCCACATTAAAGGAAAGAGCTTTTTCAGCGGCGTGAGGGGCACGCCGGATGCAAAACCAAGTATTCGCACATCCACCGCCGAACTAACGCCAACAACGATGCCGAGGCCAAGTGTGTGAAGGAAAAGAACGGTGGGATATGCCCAGATAGTCGGTGACTCACGCACCCAGGTGCCGATCGAGGTCTGTTCCAGCCAGACAAGAAAATCCATAATTCAGTCCTCTTTAGTTTTAATGATCAAGACCGCAGGTCCATGGTGCGCGGACCGCGCAGGCGGCAAGATATTACACCAGTCTGGATTCTGCGTATGGAGACTATTTAGTGGAACTGGATTGGGGGGAATGAATGCGCCGTTTTGCCTGTGCGCCACGCACAGGCAAAACGGCGAAATGCTGCATCAAGACGAAAACTTAATCGACGACTTCGCCGGCCCTTGTGCCCCACCCAAATCCATCGGATGTGCGCTTCAATGTGTTCATTTTCAGCCGATGTTCACCAGGCGTACGCGAAGGATTTCCAGTGATAATCACAACGTCGCCGACCTTGAGACTGTTTCTGGTCACGCCCTGTCCGCCGAGAGCGCCCGCCCCGCCCCATTCAACCGCCCAGCGCTGAACTTTTCCAGCCTCGTCGGCAGCCTCGACGTGAACGAAGGAATGCGGATTCCGGAACAGAAATTGGACCAGCTTGCCTTCGATCTTGACGTCCTTCTTCGCATCGTAGGTGGCACCGATCGAGTGATGAGCATACGCGGTCGTGCCCAACAGGAATGCGGCAGCGAGGACCAGAAAAAGCACTTTACGTGTCATGGGATGTGTTCCTCCTAAATTTGAGTGAACTGATGTCTTGGCAAACTATCACACGGTGATACACCGGTCAAGAAGCGCCGGGAGGGGTGACACCGTCGTTTTGCCATGCCGGCGCGCGGACTCGAACCGCGGACCTAAGGATTATGAGACGTCCATTCGTGTCTGAGCGAAAAGTGTTCGAAGTGAAGCCCTTCCTTCCGTTCTCACAGATTAGGTAGAATTTGTAGCTCTCCTGTTTGGTAACGTTGTCATAGCTTGTCACCCCCTGACATCAACCGGAGTGCCCCCAAATTCCACGCCACCAGTGGAAGATTTTTCCAGCTTACTAACATTGACCAGATTGCCTCTATACGAGGCGGGAGTGAGCGGCAGAAGATAGAGGGCTGGATACTGCTCTCGACGCTGGAACTCTCTTTCAGTTCCCTTGCCCAGAGGCAA
>CAMAWS010000036.1 GCA_945861845.1 Candidatus Sulfopaludibacter sp. SbA3
ATCGCTCCGACGAAAAGAAATCCACTTCGCTCATGGAATGTTCGTGGCGTCGGCGACGGAGGGTTCGCGTGTCCCAGCACATTCACTCTGTCGATTCCGTGTTTCAGGAAGGCGGCGCGTTCCGCTTCCGAAACGGACACGACACTGTCGGCGGCGGAGGCGAGGCGCACTTCATCGAGGATCAACCTCTGGATTTCGTCATCCTTCATTGGAGTGCCGGCCATGCGACGAAGTTCAATCTCGCGACCGGCAAACAGCGCTTCGGCGTCGTAAATGATTTTCGTCTTTTCGAACCACGAGGGATAGGCGGTCCGGATGGTTTGAAAGATCGCCATGTTGTGCGGACGGCTGATGATGATCGTGCCGTAGTAACCGGCCCGGCTTCGAAGAAAAGCTTCGAGCATCTGCAGGCCATATCCCGTCATGAATTCAATCCGGCGTGGCATGTCTGAGTAAACGAGCGGCCAATCTTCGTCCGGCGCCGACATTGGATAGAACGTTACAAAATATCCCTGTTTCACAAGCGTGCGCAGGATAGCTTGCGTCCGCGGAAATCCCGATCCGAGCCAGCGATGCGGCACCCTGTCGTCGAGGAACAGCGTGCGCCTGGACTGCGGCGTCTTCATTCGCGCTTCCAGAATATGCGCGAGATCGCGTACATGTTGATTTTGAAGTGCCGCGCGATGCTTGTTTACGAAGATTTGCTGGTGTCCTCGTTGTAGGTCTATTGCTTGGCTTCTTGAATTGGAACTGGCGAATTCGTGGTGGACAAGGACTGCATCAGGGTCGTAAACCACGCGCAGGCCTTCTGCCCAGAGTCTTGCGCAGTAGTCGGTCTCCTCGTAGTACGCAGGCTTGTAGCTTTCGTCGAAGCCTCCGAGGCGCTGCCATGTGGCCCGTGGTGTGAGTAGAAAGGCCGCAGAGCAGTAGTCCACATCGCGCTCAAACATGTACATCGGAGCATTCGGATTATCTCCGCGGCCATACCCGAGGCAGGAGCCGTCACGCCAGATGATACTTCCTGCTTCCTGCAGAGAACCGTCAGGCAGAATCAGCCGCGCTCCAACCGCGCCGATGTCCGGTGAGCTGCGAATTGTTTTCAGCGACGACTGAAGGGTTCCGGGGAGAAGCTGGGAATCATTATTAAGGATGAGCAGGTACTTGCCCTTCGCATGCTGAGCAGCCTGATTGACCGCCATGAGGAAATGATGGTTTTCCTTATTGCGATGGATCTGCGCGCCCTTGAGGCGATTCAATAGCTGGCCTGTTTCATCGGACGAGGCGTTATCAACGATGATCACTTCGAGCTGGTCCGAGTTGTTCTCAGCGATGGATAGCAGGCATCCGAAGGTCAGTTCTGCCCGGTTGTAAAGAACGAGAATGATCGAGATTTCCGGATTATCGCTATGTGGAAGTTGGAGCTCTGCGGAAAAAAAAGCCTGGAGGGCCGCTCGCTGGGAGCGCGCAAGAACCTGCTTGGCATCGGCAGGAGCTGAGATGCTTTCAGCTTCCGCCTCCTTCATTTCCTCGCTTCCTGATTCGGCAGGCTCAGTGCCGCCAGTCACAGTTGGCTGCATTCCTGGAACGGCGGCCCGCAAGGTGCGAAGGCGCCGGGCCAGCCATCGGACAGGGTAGGTGAGCCTCCACGAAGGGGACTCCAGAAAGCGCTCGAATAACCATTTCTGGTCAGCCAGCTCCTGCTCCTTGGCCTGTAGCTGACTCTGAAGCGACTGGATCAATTCGTTCTGTTTTTTGTTCGAATCGCTTCTCACGTGGTGATAATACCAGAGTGAATCGCACCCGCTTCATGCTTCGGACCCGAGATGACTTTTATCAGCCCGGCATGCCAGCCCGGCATGGCGAGCATTATAAGGCGCTTGTGCGTTTCGGCCGGAAGCATGCAGGACAAACCGTCCTCGATATTGGTTGCGGTTTTGGCGCCTACGGCAAGGCGCTGATGTCGGAGGGTTTGAACTGCTTCGGGTGTGACATCAACCTGGACTATCTCCGTTCTGCAGTGACAGAGGGTTTGCCCGTGACCGTTGTCGATTCTGTGCTCCCATTTCGGGATCGTTCGTTTGACACCGTATTGCTTTTCGAAGTCATCGAGCATGTGCCAAACATCGAGAGAGTGATTGAGGAGGCGTTTCGAGTGGCCCGAAAGAACGTACTCATTACCGTTCCGAACTCGGAAGGCATCGACTTGATGAAGTCAAATGACGTTACTTACGCCCACATGCTCTCATCGGACCACGTCCATTTTTTCGACGCCGCTTCGCTTGAAAGTTTACTGAAACCGCATGCGGGCGACGTTATCATTGAACGCGGAGATCCTATTCTTCCTTTCTGGTTCCTGGGACGTTCGCTGCCTTTCTATTTTATGAAGGCCGTTTACCTCGCGGGTCTGTTAAAGCCTCGATTTTTTAGCCGTCTTTATGCTGTTGCGAGCGTTCGCTAAAATTAATCTGGATCTTCGCGTCCTGGGCCGGCGTTCCGACGGCTATCACGAGATTCGCACGATCCTTCAAACGATTGACTGGTTCGACGAGATTCGTGTCGATCCCGCCGACTCATTCAGCTTTTCCGCATCCCAGGGACCGCAGACGTCCGATAACCTCGTTGTCCGGGCAGTTCGTGAATTTGAGCGCGTTGCCGGTCTAAAGGTATCTGCGAGGATTCACCTGGCCAAGAACATACCGGCCGCGGCAGGTCTTGGCGGCGGTAGCGCGGATGCGGCAGTTGTCCTTCTGGGGTTGCAGCGCTTTTGCGGGCGTGAACTAAGTCCCCGGGAACTTCTTGGGGCGCTGCGGAATCTCGGGTCAGACGTGCCATTTTTCGCTGTTGGAGGACAGGCGGTTGGAATTGGCAGGGGTGACGAGGTTATCCCGGTCGCCGACGATGCCAGTTATTGGATTATTGTGGCCGAGTCCGGGATCAGTATCCCGACAATTGAGGCTTATTCTTGGTTGACGGACCAAGCTATATCCAATAGTATTGAGGGTTTCTGCGCCCACTTCCTTTCAAGCAGTGGAAGCGAAGAATGGATAAACAGCTTCGAGGCTCCCGTTTTCAGACGTTTTCCCGAGCTGGCAAACATCAAGGGGGAGCTCCTGAAGTCGGGAGCGTATCACGCGGCAATGACTGGCAGCGGATCCGCGGTGTTCGGGCGATACCGTACGCGAGCACAGGCAACTCAGGCTGCTCAGGACTTGAGTAAGACCCTTAGTGTAAGGCTGATAAAACCGTTGCCGCGCTTTGAGTATTTCCAGAGAATGATTGAGGAATGATTGAGGAATGATTGAGGAATGAGCGGCTGCGAATGCAAACCCGACGCGACGCGTGAACGCGATAGCGCGACACCTAAGGTAAGGGCGCGGCCATAAGGGAACTGATTTTTTTGGGGCGTGGCCAAGTGGTAAGGCACAGGTATTTGGATCCTGCATTCGAAGGTTCGAATCCTACCGCCCCAGTCACGGCATTGATGCCGGACTTGGCGGACCGTTAGAAATGGCCCAGCCCGTTCGTAGGGACCGAGCAAGAGCGGCTGCGATTACAGGCCCGATAGGGCGCAGCTATCAAGTGAGTGAATGAGTAACGATCTGAAAATCTTTACCGGAAGCGCGAACACGGCACTCACGAAAGAGATTTGCGAGTATCTCAAGTGCGAACTGGGGCAGTCATCTATTACCCGGTTCAGCGATGGCGAGATCTACTTTCAGATTCTCGAGAATGTCCGGGGCGCTGATGTGTTCATCGTGCAGCCTTCGTGTCCGCCGGTCGACGCGAACTACTTCGAGCTGTTCCTGATGATCGATGCTTTCAGGCGCGCGTCGGCGAAACGGATTACAGCGGTCATTCCGTACTTCGGGTATGCTCGGCAGGATCGTAAGGATAAGCCGCGAGTTCCGATCTCTTCGAAGGTTGTTTCGGATCTGCTGGTAGCGTCTGGGACGGACCGGCTCTTGACCATGGACCTGCACGCGCCCCAGATCCAGGGATTCTTCAGCATCCCGGTGGATCACCTTTTTGCCGCGCCTGTCCTGGTCGATTATTTCCAGAAATTGAAACTACCGAATCTTACCGTCGTTTCTCCGGATGCCGGAGGTGTTGAACGTGCGCGGGCTTTTGCGAAGCGGCTCAACGCAGAGTTGGCCATGGTCAACAAGCGGCGCCTGGAGGCCAATGTGGCCCAGGTAATGAACGTCATCGGCGACGTCAAAGGACGTACTTGCCTGGTCGTGGACGATATCATCGACACCGCCGGGACTCTGGTCAAGACGGTCGAGGCGCTTCTTGACGGCGGCGCGACGAAAGTTTACGCGTGTTGCACTCATGCGGTGCTGTCCGGACCTGCGGTCGGGCGCATTCAGGACTCGAATCTGGAAGAAGTCGTTGTGACAAACAGTATCCCTCTGCATAGCGATGCGAGGAAATGCGCAAAGATCAGGGTGTTGAGCGTCGGAAACCTGCTCGCTCAGGCCCTTCAGTCGATTCACGACGAGACATCCGTCAGCGTTTTGTTTATTTGAGAAAGGCAGTGAGGATTTATGGCTGAGATCGTAGTGAGCGCTCAGGCGCGAACCGAGCGCGGAAAGAATGCGGCGCGCCGCCTTCGTGTGAAGGGGTTGATTCCTGGTGTGGTGTATGGCGGCAAGAGCGATAACGTCGCCATTGCCATTGATCCAAAGATTCTGATGAAGGTTCTTCGATCGGAGTCTGGCCGCAATTCAATATTGAAGCTGGAGATCCCGGGCGCGGGTTCGACATCTGCGATTCTGAAGAGCTGGCAGGTTGATCCGGTTCGAGAGCATTTTCTGCATGCGGACTTCTTCCGAATTGCGATGGACGTTGTAATTCGCGTAACCGTGCCGGTCGCCACAAAAGGTGAGGCCATCGGTGTGAAGACGCAGGGTGGAATTCTTGAACTCGTGCTCCGCCAGATCGAAGTGGAGTGCTTGCCCGGCGACATTCCGGAAAGAATTGAATTGGATGTGGCCGAGCTGGAAATCAACAAGGCTCTTCGCGTCTCCGATCTTCCGGTCAGCGACAAGGTCAAGATTCTCCAGGATCCGGACCAGGTCGTGGTTCATATAATCTCGGTCAAGGAAGAAGTTGCTGCTGTGGGCGCCGTGGCTGCCGCCGAAGGCGAAGCTGCTACTCCTTCAGAGCCCGAAGTTGCGAAGAAGGGCAAGAAAGAGGAAGAAGGACCGGCGGAGTAATTCAAATTGCTCTGGTTTGTCCTGGGACTTGGCAATCCCGGCGAAGGGTACGCCGGAACCTATCACAATGTGGGGTTCCGCGTAGTCGAGCGTTTGGCCTCGGAATGGGGTGGCCGAATCAGGGAACGTTGCGGCCCGGCCCTGATATCGAACCGGATCGTTACAGGCGCCGAGACGGTAGTGCTGGTCGAGCCACAGACCTACATGAATCGAAGCGGCTCTGTTTTGCCGATTCTTTTCGAACGTTTCGAAGCGACGATCAGTTCGTTGATCGTTGTGTCTGATGACCTTGCCCTTCCTCTCGGAAAGGTTCGAGTTCGCGGGAAGGGTTCGGCGGGCGGCCACAACGGGATAAAATCCCTGATTTCCGTGGCGGGCGCCGACGAGTTCATGCGAGTTCGAGTTGGTATTCAGCCAGAGCGGGACATTGGCGGTGTTAGCGATTTCGTATTGTCGAAAGTGGCAAAAAGCGATCGTGAACTTTTGGAAAAGAGCGAAGAGACGGCGGCAGAGGCGGTTCGGGCTCTGATGAGAGATGGTATCGAGAAGGCGATGGCCGCCTACAACGGAATTGATTTGAGACCTGCAAAGGAAAATTAAATGGCAAATTACGAAATCATGTTCATCGTCAATCCGAACACAGCAGAGGACGAGATCGACAAGATCAACACGCAGATAGAAGGCGTGATCACATCGGCTGCTGGACAGATTCTGAAGATCGAGAAAATGGGCAAGCGCAGGCTGGCCTATGAAGTGTCGAGATTCCGGGAGGCTTTCTACGTCCTCTTCGCACTATCGGCAAATGGAGACGTCGTTCGCGAGTGTGAGCGGCGGCTCCGTGTTATGGATCCGGTGTTGAAGTACCTGACTGTCCGTGTGGACGAGGAAACTCGACGACTCGACAAAATGAAAAACTATCGACAGAAGCGGGCAGCCCGGCGGAGTTCCGGCGCGGCTGTCGCTACGGCAGACCAGGCCGGCGAAGAGGCAATATAAATATGGCAAGACCACGAGAGGATAAGCCCGGAGGACCGCAGAAGCAGTACTACCGCCGAAAGAAGGTTTGTAAATTCTGCGTTGAGCGCATTGATGGCATCAATTACAAGGACGTCAAACTGCTTTCGCAGTTCGTTCCCGAGAGGGCCAAGATCATGCCCCGCCGTATTTCCGGCGTCTGCTCACATCATCAGCGTCAGTTGAACGATGCGATAAAAAAGGCGCGCAGCATTGCGCTGCTTCCGTTCGCCACTGAATAGGGGTTTTTATGGAAATCATTCTTAGGGAGACCATCGACAATCTCGGACGGGCGGGCCAGATTGTGACCGTTGCCAATGGATACGCCCGTAATTATCTGTTGCCGAAAAAACTCGCGTACCCGGTCACTCCCGGTAATCTCAAGGTTATCGAGTACGAACGGAACACCCTGCTGAAGAAGGAAGCCAAGCAGAAGGACGACGCGGAGAAAGTGAAGGATCTGCTCGAGAAGGTCGAGATTTCGATCCGCCGCAAAGTCGGTGAGCATGCCGCCTTGTACGGTTCGGTGACCAATGCAGACGTGGCCGAACAGCTTGAGGCGAAGGGCTTCCAGATCGAAAAACGCAAGATCTATATGGACGATCACATTAAGACGCTGGGCGAGTTCTCGATACCCGTGCGCCTGTTCAAGGACGTCACAGCACACGTCAAGGTGAAAGTGGAGCCTGAAACCGAAGGCTAGTGAAGCGATTTCGGATTTCGGATTGGGATTTCGGATTGAAGCGATAAACATGGCTTACAATCCGAATTTCCAAATTCGAAATCCGGGATCGCTTTATGTCTCGTCAATCTCTCGAACGCACTCTCCCTCATAACATCGACGCCGAGAAATCCGTTTTGGGGTCGATCCTCGTCAACAACGAGAATTACTATCGCGTCATCGAAAGCCTTCGTCCTGAAGACTTTTATCTCAATGGGCACAGGGTGATCTTTCGGCAGATGCTCGACCTCATGGAGAAGTCGAAAGCCATCGACCTGATCACCATTCAGGAGGAGTTGCTCCGGAGATCGCAGCTCGAGAGCGCCGGGGGGATTTCCTATCTGGCCAGCTTGCTTGACGGCATTCCCCACCTCGTTAACATCGAGCATTACATCGAAATCATCAGCGAAAAGTCCCTGTTTCGGCAGTTGATCAATGCCACAAACAAGATCATGGCCGAGTGTTTCGACCAGGCTGAGGACGCTGAAGAAATCCTGGACAAAGCAGAACAGTCTCTATTCAGTTTGTCGGAGAAGCGCATCAGGACTGGCTTCGTGTCGGTCAAGGACATGGAACTGCCGGCGACCCGTCTGCTGGAAAAGCTCTATACCGAAAGGGAGATGATTACGGGGGTCGCGACGGGTTTTCGCGATCTCGACCGAATGACCTCCGGTTTCCAGCCGTCCGATCTCATAATTCTGGCCGCCCGCCCTTCGATGGGAAAGACTGCGCTTTGCCTGAACATTGCGCAGAACGTGGCGCTTCACAATGCCCAGCCTGTTGGTATGTTCAGTCTTGAAATGTCGAAGGAGCAGTTGCTTATGCGCCTTCTCTGCGCCGAAGCGCGCGTTGATGCCCACAAGGTTCGCACGGGTTATCTCGGCAAGGATGAATTCAGGAAGCTCATCGACACCCTTGGAAGGACGACTCAGTCGCCAATCTTTATTGATGATTCTTCGACGCTTACCGTCATGGAAATGCGCTCCAAGTGCCGCCGCCTTAAAGCCGAGCACGGATTGAGCATGATCATCGTCGATTATCTTCAATTGATGTCGGGATACGGGAGAACCGAGAATCGTAACCAGGAGATATCGGGTATTTCGCGGGGACTCAAAGCTTTGGCCAAAGAGCTTCAGGTGCCCGTTATCGCGCTTTCACAGTTGAGCCGCGCTCCTGAACAGCGGCAGGGGGATCATAAACCGCAGCTTTCGGATCTGCGCGAATCCGGTTCAATTGAGCAGGACGCCGATGTGGTGATGTTCATCTACCGCGAGGAAGTGTACAAGCCTTCCGAAGACAATGCAGGTCTTGCCGAGCTGGTCATAGCAAAGCAACGTAATGGTCCTACCGGTATTGTAAAGCTCGCCTTCCTGAGGGAATTCACCCGCTTCGAAACACTGATGGATTTGCAGTGATACCACTCATTTATGAAGCTCAAGACCCAATACACCTGCCAACAGTGCGGCCACCCATCCCCAAAATGGATCGGCCGATGCCCGTCGTGCCAGCAGTGGAACACCTTTGTGGAGGAAAAAGTCACAGCAGTTTCCGATGTACTGCCCTCATGGGATTCCGTCCCGATCCTGTTCAGTGAGATCACCGGCGTCGATACTCCTCGTTTAGTTACCGGGTTGGCTGAATTCGATCGGGTCCTGGGTGGCGGCGTCGTAGCGGGAGCTCTGGTTCTGCTGGGCGGCGATCCTGGCGTCGGAAAGTCCACGTTGATGCTGGATGTCGCGACGCGCCTGGCGGCTACCTCAACAGTTCTCTATGCGTCGGGTGAGGAATCCGCGCAACAGATACGGATGCGAGGCGAGCGGCTCAACGTGCAGGCGAGCAGGTTGCATGTATACGCAGAAATGTCGATCGAGAAAATCCTGTCCGCTGCGGAGAACCTGGACGCCAAGGCAGTGATCATTGACTCGATCCAGACTACGTTCAGCGAAAGACTCGAGATGGCCCCAGGCAGCATCGGACAGGTCCGGGAAGTGGCTTCCCGGCTGCTTTTCTGGACAAAGAAGAATAACGTGCCCGTATTTCTGATCGGGCACATCACAAAGGACGGCTCGATCGCCGGTCCTAAAGCACTCGAGCACATCGTCGACACGGTTCTCTATTTCGAAGGTCCGAGGCAGCACCCTCACCGGATTGTTCGTACGATCAAGAACCGTTTTGGTCCTGCCAACGAACTTGGCATTTTCGAAATGGTTTCGACCGGCCTGAGAGCCGTCGAGAAAGCCTCGGGGCTCTTTCTTTCCCATTCGGAGAAGATGAGCCCTGGCTCAGCGGTTCTCTGTTGCATGGAGGGTTCGCGCCCCCTTCTTGTTGAAGTCCAGGCCCTGGTTTCTCGAACCCACTTCGGAACGCCGCGCAGACTGGCCACAGGTGTGGATCCCCAGAGGCTTGCCTTGCTCTGCGCCGTCCTGGAGAAGCGCCTGGGCGTCAACCTATGGGACCAGGACATTTACTTGAACGTGGTAGGCGGTTTGCAGGTAGAGGAGCCTGCAGCAGACCTCGGAATTGCCGCAGCGATCCTGTCGAGTTTATTCAACCGTCCAATAGCTCCATCTACGCTTATTTTTGGCGAAGTGGATTTGGGAGGAGAGGTAAGGCCTGCCATGTTTCCGGAGATCCGCCTGAAAGAAGCTCACGCTCTGGGGTTCAAGCGAGGCGTCATTCCTACGCAGCCGCTATCCGATGACGTGCCGTCAGGCATCGAGACGGTACCGGTGCGGAATCTCCAGGAAGCCCAGGCCGACTTCTTTGAAGGTTGACCCGGATTGCGCCAGAGATTCCCATATATTTATTGATATCAGTTATTTATAATTCGTGCCGAAATGCGAAACTGTCATTTTTCATGAGACAGTCGCGTTATAGTCAGGTGGTTCATGAGAGGAAAAGACTCGAAAACGGCGCCTCCGGCACGGGTATCCGCCGATGTCCTGGGTAAGGAACAGGATTACTCCCTGGACATTATTGTAGTCCGGACGATTTTTGCCATAGTCCTCACACTTGCCGCGTATTTCATTCGCCCCTTCGGATTTCAAGGAATATATACCGTCATATTGGGGCTCGCCAGCGCGATTGGCATTATCTATTTCGAGCATCGACTGAAGCGGGCCACGTTGAAACGCCTTATAGGTGCTGCGATCGGCTCGATACTGGGAATTGTCGGTGCAAGCCTTATCAGCGACCTGCTTACCGATACGGCATTTGACACAAGCTCGCTGTCATTCATCAAACTCTTCGTCCTGTTTCTCATGACCTATGTCGGCCTGGTAGTGGGCGCCAATAAGGGCGAGCTGCTGAATTTGTCGGCCTTCGGGGGCATTTTCGGAGGAGAACGCCCGGCGAAGAAGTCCTATGAGATCCTGGATACAAGCGTGATCATCGACGGCCGTATTGCGGACATCTGTGAAACCGGCTTTATCGACGGAATTCTCGTGATCCCTCATTTCGTGCTACGTGAACTCCAGCAGGTTGCCGACTCTGCCGACACGCTGAAACGCAATCGTGGGCGCAGGGGCCTCGACATTCTCCAGCGCATCCAGAAGATGGGTGATCTGACTGTCCAGTTTGTCGAGAATGATTACCCGCAGGTTCGTGAAGTCGATATGAAACTGATTGAGCTTGCGAAGGAACTGGACGCCAAGATCGTTACGAATGATTTCAACCTCAACAAGGTTGCGCAGCTTCGCGGCGTAGAGGTGTTGAACATCAATGAACTCGCGAATGCGTTGAAGCCTGTTTACCTGCCTGGCGAGACGATGAAGGTATTTATTCTAAAAGAGGGCAAGGAATTCAATCAGGGTATCGCGTACCTCGACGATGGCACAATGGTGGTTGTCGACAACGCGCGCAAGATGATTGGCAAGACGGTTGATTCTTCAGTCACAAGCGTGCTTCAGACTACCGCCGGCAAAATGATCTTCGGCCGGTACGAGGAGAGGCGCGGCGATGTGACCCATTCGCAGGCGCGCGACGAACGAAACGGCGCCGAAGGTCGTCCCGAGCGCCAGTCCCAAACCGAGGTATCGCAGTAGATTTAAGAGCCGCGTCCTGGAAGGTCAGGGCGGAAGAAGATGCTGAAGTTCAGAGTCTCTTCTTCCTCATGAAGCTTCCTGTCCGCGGCTAAAATTTTCTTATGAAAGTTGGAGCCATCATTGCGGCAGCAGGGGCTGGACGACGCATGAAAGCGGATCGTCCCAAGCAACTTCTTGCCCTGGACGACACGCCGATCGTCATTCACACCATCCGGAAATTCGACGCATCCAGCGTGATCGACCACATCGTCGTCATGGCGCCTCGAGAATCGGTGGACGAAGTTCGCGCTTTGGTTGCAGGCGCTGGATTTAAAAAATCGGTTGTCGTTGTCGAGGGCGGTGAGCGACGCCAGGATTCTGTTGCTATCGGCCTGAAACACCTGCGGCCGGACACAACGATTGTTGCTGTCCACGATGCTGTACGCCCATTTGTCAGTCTCGAAGAAATCGAGAGCGTCGTCCTGGAAGCCGATCGCCGCGGGTCCGCCATTCTCGCCGTGCCCATCGTGGATACTGTAAAGCAGGTCGAGAGGGAACTCGTTGAATTGACGCTGACCCGGGAACATCTCGTTCTCGCCCAGACTCCGCAGGTGTTTCGTGTCGAAGTCCTGCAGAAGGCGTTCGAGTCGGCGCGCAAGGACGAATACTATGGGACTGACGAGTCGAGTCTGGTTGAGAGGCTGGGGCTTCCAGTTTCGATTGTTCGGGGATCCGAACGCAACATCAAGATTACTCGCCCTTCCGATTTGACGCTCGCCCGCGCGTTTCTTGACGAAGAAAAGCTGGGAGCCCGTAAGTGAAATTCAGGATTGGGATTGGATACGACCTGCATCGCCTGGGACCAGCCACTTCTTTGATACTTGGGGGTATTCAAATTCCGCACGAAAAGGGGCTGATCGGCCATTCCGATGGCGATGTCTTGAGCCATGCAATAACAGACGCTTTGCTGGGTGCCTGCGGCCTTGGCAATATTGGCGAAATGTTTCCAGACACGGATGCGCGTTTCAAGGGTGTCTCAAGCATGCAGTTCTTGCAGAAGACTGCAGAGTTCATCCGGAAGAAAGGCTACGAGATCGGAAATATCGATTCGAACATTCTCGCCGAGAGGCCAAAACTCCTTCCGCATTTTCCAGCAATGCAAGCCAGAATCGCGGAGGTGCTTGGAATTCCAGCTGATAATGTCCACGTCAAAGCCAAGACAATGGAACACCTGGGAATAGTTGGGACTGAGGAAGCTATCGCTGCCGAGGCAGTAGCATTGGTATACTTAGAGTGACGCCACGAGTTCGTTTTTCCCCTATCGCTCCAAGGAGTCGTCCGCCTGAAGCCCGGCAGACTGAAGAGTTGATACGCGGTGTGCACGCCGTCTATGAGGCGTTGGCCTCCAATAAACAGCTAATCGAGCGGATTCACGTCTCTCGGGCTGCTCATTCTGGTAAGCTCAAAGAGATTGTCTCGATTGCGCGTGAGCGCGGAGTTCCGGTACGCATTGAGGATCGCACTGCTCTTGACCGGATGGCTTGTGGCGAGATCCATCAGGGCGTCATCGCAGTCGCCGGTGGAATTGAGTACGCTTCATTTGAGACTCTATTTAAGACTGACAGGCCTCTGGTTGTAGTGCTCGACGGTGTCGAAGATCCGCATAATCTCGGTGCTGTAATCCGGACCGCGGAAGCATGCGGTGTATCGGGAATAGTGGTTCCCGAGAGGCATTCGGCGCCGCTCACTGCCTCTGTCATTAGGGCTTCGGCCGGAGCATCGGCCTATGTTCCGGTGGTACGCGTGAAGAATCTGGTTGCGGCCATAGATGAGTTGAAAGAGCGGAAGCTGTGGGTGATAGGGGTCGATGCTGCGGGGACTCTTGACTGGACGGACTATGACTATAAAGGGCCGGTGGCATTGGTTTTCGGTGGAGAGCATGACGGCTTGAGGCGTTTGGTTCGCGAGCATTGTGACGTTCTCGTCCGCCTTCCCATGCTGGGCAGGATCGCTTCCCTGAATATCGCCGTGGCGGCCGGCGTAATTCTGTATGAGGTTGTGCGCCAGCGTTCGAGACAGTAATTTTTTACAGCTCAACGTGTTGAAACGGCTATCTTGTATATGGTAGAGTTTAACGTTTGTCGATGCTGGCGTAGCTCAGTTGGTAGAGCAGCTGATTTGTAATCAGCAGGTCGGGGGTTCAAGTCCCTTCGCCAGCTCCTGAGTCACAGCAAGGGGGCGCGCTTCAGGGAGCGGGCAAAATAGGGACAGGTGGCCGAGTGG
>CAMAWS010000037.1 GCA_945861845.1 Candidatus Sulfopaludibacter sp. SbA3
GTTTCCATCGACGATATGGAAGGCGAGGAATGGAACACGGCGGCTCTCGGCTCGGCGAAGCTTGGCCTGGCCACCGAACTGCTCCACCGCCTTCGCGACAAATTCGCGCCCGGGGGCATGCTGCATTTCGGGCAGGGCAAGTGGTATCCCGGGGAATCGCTCCCCCGGTGGGCATTCTCCTGTTACTGGCGTACCGACGGGGCGCCCCTGTGGCATGACCCGCAATGGGCGGCAGATCCGTTGCGCAGCTACGGATTCGGCCTGGCCGAAGCGCGGCGTTTTGCCGAGGCGATCGCACAGAGGTTCGCCATTGACCCGAAGTTTGTGATTACCGCGTACGAGGATCCGATGGCGTACGTTCTCAAGAAACGCCAGCTTCCCGCTAACGTGGATCCACTCGACAGCAAGCTCGAAAACCCGGAAGACCGGGAGCGACTGCGCCGCGTGTTCGAACGCGGACTCGGGGAGCCGGCCGGTTTTGTTTTGCCGGTTCAGCGAGCGCCCGGCAAGAGCGGTCCGGAATGGCAGACCGGTTTGTGGACGCTTCGGTCGCGGCATCTGTTTCTGCTTCCCGGCGATTCCCCTGTTGGTCTGCGGCTTCCACTGCAAAGTCTCGTGTGGGAACCTGCCGATCAGGTGCGGCAAGTGTGGTCCATCGATCCCATGGCGCCCACCGAACCTCTGCCGGTCACGGTGATACAAAAAAGAATGCAGGCGCCGCCCTCTTCGCCGGCTCCTGAATTTCCGCCGGAAGGCGGGCTGGTGCGAACCGCGCTGGTGGTCGAACCGCGGGATGGCCGGATTTGTGTATTCCTGCCCCCGGTGACTTCCGCCGAGGACTACTGCAAACTCATCACGGCGATCGAGGACACGGCGGAGAAACTGAAAATGCCGGTCATCGTTGAAGGGTACACGCCGCCGTTCGATTCACGGTTGCGCGAGATCAAGGTAACGCCCGACCCTGGCGTTATCGAGGTGAATGTCCAACCTGCGTCGAGCTGGCGTGAGCTGCATGAAAACACGACCACGCTTTACGAACAGGCCCGCCTGAGCCGGCTGGGCACGGAAAAGTTCATGATCGATGGGCGCCACACGGGAACCGGCGGCGGCAACCATATTGTTCTCGGCGGAGCAAAGCCTTCGGACAGCCCCTTCCTGCGGCGCCCGGACCTGCTCCGCAGCTTTGTCGGGTACTGGCTCAACAATCCGGCGTTGTCGTATCTCTTCTCTGGAGTATTCGTCGGTCCGACCAGCCAGGCGCCTCGCGTCGACGAAACACGGGCAGACGCGGTTTACGAACTGGAACTGGCCTTCAGCCTGGTCGGCAAGGCCCGGTCCGGCCCGTTGCCGCCGTGGCTCGTGGATCGTATCTTCCGGAACCTGCTCGTGGATGTGACGGGGAACACGCATCGGTCCGAGTTCTGCATCGATAAACTGTATTCTCCCGACAGCGCCACTGGAAGGCTCGGCCTGCTCGAGATGCGTGCTTTCGAAATGCCACCAAACGTTCGCATGAGCCTGGCGCAGCAGTTGCTGGTGCGCGCACTTGTCGCAAGATTCTGGCGCGAGCCGTATGAAGGGAAGCCGATTCGCTGGGGGACGCGACTCCATGACCTGTTCCTATTGCCGTATTTCATGGAGCGGAATTTTGCCGAGGTCATCGCGGAATTGAATCGTGCCGGATATCCCTTCGAGAGCGAATGGTTCGCGCCGCACCGGGAATTCCGATTCCCGTTTTACGGCCGCGTCTGTTATGAAGGAATGGAACTGGAACTCCGGCAGGCGATTGAGCCCTGGTATGTGCTGGGAGAAGAACCCGGCGCCGGCGGCACCGCCCGGTATGTCGATTCATCCGTTGAGCGGTTACAGGTGCGCGTCCGGGGACTGGTGAGCGAGCGTTACGCGGTTACCTGCAATGGCAGGCGATTGCCGCTGCACCCGACGGGAACCCACGGCGACTTCGTGTGTGGAGTCCGCTACCGCGCGTGGCAGCCTCCGCGTTGCCTGCATCCCACGATCCCGGTGCACGCGCCGCTTGTGTTCGATGTTGTCGACATGGCCGCCGGCCGCTCGATCGGCGGATGCGCTTACCACGTGGCGCATCCAGGCGGGCTAAGCCCTGAAACGTTTCCCGTGAATTCCAATGAAGCGGAATCCCGCAGGGTGGCGCGTTTCTTTGCTTTTGGCCACACTCCGGGGCCGGTGGTTGTCCCGCCGGCGGAGGTGAATCCGGAATTTCCCGTCACGCTGGACCTGCGGCGGCCGTCGGGCCTGAAAGCATAATTGAGTTGCTGAAAATCAGGAGACATTTTGAAATTGGACGAATCCTGCATCTCAAATCCGAAATCCGAAATCTTCAATTGGACGTGCGATCTCCTGTGGTCCAATTTGATATTTCGGGATTTCGGATTTGAGATGCAGGATTCGTCCAATTTTAAAGTCTCCCCTCGCCTGACTCCCATGAACGGTCGAGATGTCTGAGACATTGATCCGATCTTCACATGAGAGCCGGCGCAGGTACCAGCCCGTGGCGGGACATTGGGATGAGGTCCTGCTGCCGTCGGGGATTCCACGCCGTCACTGGAGACAGCTCTTCGTCGATATCTCCCGGATGGGCGCGGGGCAGCTCGATCGCCGATGGGCGAGCGGCCAGCAGATAATCCAGACGCAGGGCGTAACGTACAACGCCGGCGATCCGGGCGAGAGTGAAGACTACTCGTGGCTGATGGATCCGATTCCTTTTGTCGTCGATAGCGCCGAGTGGTCGTTCATCGAGCGAGCACTGGCGCAGCGTGCGACGCTGATGAACGCAATGCTGGTGGATCTTTATGGACCGCAGCGCCTGCTCCGCGAACGCCTTCTGCCTCCCGAGCTTCTTTTTGCCAGTCCGAATTTCCTTCGTCCATGCATGGGCATTGCGCCACCCGGAGGGATTCATCTCCATACCTATGCCGCGGACCTGGCGCGATCGCCGGACGGCCAGTGGTGGGTAATCGCGGATCGCACGCAGGTTCCTTCGGGAATGGGATACACGCTCCAGAACCGGCTCGTAAGCGCGAGGACGTTCCCGGGTGTTTTCAGCCATTACAACGTGAGGCACCTGGCCCGTTTCTTCGATGCGAAGCGGGAAGCCCTGCTGGCGTTGGCTGCAGGACGCAGGTCCAACCCTGCGATCGTGGTGCTCACTCCGGGTCCGCACAACGAGACCTATTTCGAGCATTCGTTTCTCGCGGGGCAGTGGGGGTTCACGCTGGTCGAAGGCGCGGATCTCACCGTGGTCGACAATCGCGTTTTCCTGAAGACCCTTGGCGGCTTGAAACCGGTTGACCTGATACTGCGCCGCATGGACGACACTTTTTGCGATCCGCTTGAACTGCGTGGAGATTCGCTGCTCGGCGTTCCGGGCCTGGTGCAGGCGGTCCGCAGCGGCAATGTGTTGATGGATAACTCGCTGGGAAGTGGACTGGTGGAGACGGCTGTGCACATGGCATTTCTTCCCAGCCTGTGCCGCGAATTGCTCGGCGAGGAATTGCGCATGCCTTCGGTCGCCACCTGGTGGTGTGGCCAGGACGGGCCCCGCCGTCATGTTGTGGAACATATCGACGACTTCGTTGTGAAGCCCGCGTTCCCGCGTCACGGCCATCACGCCGAGTTTCCGGAATCGATGGACGCGGAAGAGAAGGAACGGCTGCTTGCCCGTATTAATGCGCGCCCTGACGAATGTGTGGCGCAAGAACGCATCGCCCTGTCGACGGTTCCGGTTCGCAGCGACGACGGGTTCGTTCCGAGGCACGCGGTCTTGCGGGTCTACGCCGCGTGGGACGGCGCATCGTACATCGTCATGCCGGGAGGCTTGACGCGCATCTCGACGGAGGACTCATCGTTCGTTGTATCCATGAAGAGCGGCGGCCGCAGCAAGGATACATGGGTTATCGGTGGAACTGATGAGCCGCCGGGAACCCGCCGGCAGGCTTCGCTCAGGATTGACAGCACGCCCATGAAGAGCGATCTGCCAAGCCGCCTCGCGGACAACCTTTTCTGGATGGGCAGGTACACGGAACGCGTCGAATCGCTGGTGCGTCTTGTCCGCGCCCTGCTTCCCGCCCTTTCGGGAGAGGCCGATTTCGGGCGCGCCGCATCGCTCGAGACCGCCATCCAGCTCCTGACCGGGATGAAGTTCCTGACGGAGGAGATATCTTCCGCCTCGTTCGCCGAGCAACGCTGGATTGTGCAGCGCGTGCTGGTGGACCTGGTCTACGATTCGACGCAGACCTCCGGCCTGCGATGGAACCTCAGGGAAATGCGCAGGTCGGCGAGAAACCTGAAAGAACGCCTTTCCATCGATACCTGGCGCGTGCTGCAGCAGCTTGAATCGCAGTTGTCCGGATTCGCTCCGGCGAATCCGGACATGCGGTACCTGGCTGAAATGGACCTGCTCGACGGCGTGATCGTCACCCTTTCCGCGTTCTCCGGCCTTCTGATGGAAAACACAACCCGCGGCGCAGGGTGGCGTTTCCTCGAAATCGGCCGCCGCATGGAGCGCGCGCTGCAAACCGTCGACCTGCTGCGGTCCGGGCTAACGACTGCGTCTCTCGATACCGAGGCGTCACTGCAGGTGCTTCTTCAGATTGCCGACAGCTCGATCACTTATCGCCAGCGCAATCCGATGGCGCTCCAGGTGGAGCCCGCGCTCGATCTGCTGCTCATCGATGAAACGAATCCGCGTTCCGTCGGATTCCAGATGGCCGCGCTGCTCCATCAGATCAACCGGCTGCAGGAGAACGACGAACCTGAAGCCGTCGAGCGGCAGCTCACGCTCAAGCTCGTCAACTCTATTCGTGAAAGCCGGACTGCGGACCTGTCAAAGCGCGGCGGCAACGGCAGGTTGGTAGCCCTGGAGGAACTGATTCAAGAGACAACCGCAACGTTATGGGAGCTTTCCGATTCCCTCACGGCGCGTTACTTCAGCCACCTGACGGCTTCCCGGCTGTCCGCTTCATGGTGATATCCCATGCTGTTTAGCCTCACTCATTCCACCCGTTATGTTTACGAAACGCCGGTTTCCTACTGTTTGAGCGAGGCGCGGTTGACACCCCGTTCGCTGCCAAACCAACAGGTCCGCGAGACCTGGATTTCCGTCGACCCGGCCCCGGCGTTCCTGCGTCACAGGGAGGACTATTTTGGCAATGATGTGGCCGTGTTCGGAGTCTTCCAGCAGCACGACCGCTTTGCAGCCACGGCGAAGAGCATCGTGGACGTATTGCCCGAGCCCGTCGATGGAACACCATGGGAATCGTCCCTGTCGTGGGAGGAAACTCGCGAGCTGCTTGCGGCGGCGCAGGATGAAGAGTGCATGAAGGCTTCGGAGTTTATCTACGACTCTCCGTTTGTTCCCACGTCGCCGGAACTTGCCGAATACGCGCGAAAGACATTCGAGCCGAAACGCCCGCTGGTGGACGCGGTAAAGGAACTGTCACAACGCATCCACGAGGAGTTCAAGTACCAGGCGGCATCCACTTCAATCGATATGCCGCTCGGCGAAGTGCTGCGCCAGCGCCAGGGCGTTTGCCAGGATTTTTCCCACATCATGATAGGCGCGCTGCGTTCGCTGGGGCTCTCGGCGCGTTATGTCAGCGGATATATTCGAAGCGGAGCCCAGTTTACCGGAGCTCAGGCTTCGCACGCATGGGTGTCGGTGTTTATCCCGAGGGGCGGCTGGGTCAGTCTCGATCCGACGAACGACATGATTCCGTCCGAAAGCCACATCTCGGTGGCCTGGGGCCGGGATTACGGTGACGTGGCGCCGGTGAAGGGGATTACGCTGGGCGGCGGGCGCCAGTCCGTGGAGGTCGAAGTCTACATGCAGCCGCTTGATTCGGGGACAGACCCCTAAATCACCCAATTACGGTTAACAATTCGTAACTATTCAGGACGTGGCAGATTCAGACTGAGAATTGAAAAACGATTAGTGATCAATGATTAATACCTTCCGACAAATAGGCAAATGACAGAGCGATTGAATCGGTCGAGCGCAATAATCATTAATCATTAATCATTTTTCAGTTTTCATCGGTGTGAAGCCGAATAGTTACAACAATTCATTATTCGTGATTGGGTGATTTAGGGGTCTGTCCCCGAATCAAGCGGCCGCTACTCGGTGGTCAACTCCATCGTCTCATTAATGCTGATGCGTTTGGGCGCGCTCGCGTCTGGCCCCGCATACGAGGCGGTGATCTTGAAAGTGTTCTCCCCGGCCTCGGCGGAGTAAGTGTAGTTGGCCCGCGTAGGGATGGGCACGCCGTCGGTGCGCAACTGGTCGATCGAGGCATACTTCGCGTTGGTTGCCCAGTAACGGCGTTCCGCATTGGCGATCGCAATGAGGTCACTGCGTACCGCCGTAACGTCGATGGTGGTCTTTGGTGTTGATCCCGACTGCGTCAGGGACTTTGTCTGTTGGAGGTAAAGGTAACCGCCAACTGCCACCACAAGCAGCATTCCGATTAATCCAAAGCTTCGGCTCATGGCGTGAAGTGTAGCCGGGTGCCGGGCATTTGCAATCCATTTTCTTGCATGGCGCGGCGTACAAGTTTGGGATTGCAAGGCCTGACGCCGTGGACTCCTCTACTGGTATGCTGTGGCGTCACTAACCTTAATGGAATTGCAGTCATGACATCTTCAACCGACACACGAAAGACCGGCATTCTCCTCGTAAACCTGGGGAGTCCGGAGGCCCCGACACCCGAAGCGCTGAAGGTTTACCTGCGTGAATTCCTGATGGATCCGGACGTGATCGACATTCCGGCTATTCTCCGGTGGCCGCTGGTTAACTGGGTGATTGTTCCCACTCGATCGAAAACGTCTGCCGAACTGTACCGGAAAATCTGGACCACCGACGGCTCGCCGCTACTTCACTACTCCCGATTGTTCGCCTCGGCCCTCCGGCATGAATTGCGCGATAGCGGCGCGCTCCGTATCGAATTGGCAATGCGATACGGGAATCCCGGCATCCGCGAGGGTCTCGAACGCCTCCGCCTGAAGGAACTGGACCGGCTGATCGTATTCCCGCTCTATCCTCAATATGCGCAGTCGTCGACATTAACCGTGCAAAAGAAAGTACAGGAGGTCCTGGGTCAGCTCGCCATTTCCGCGCCTCAGCCGGAGTGGATACCGCCATTTCATGCGGACAGGGGATTCATAGAGGCCTCACGGGTGACGGCATCCGGACCAATCGAATCGTTTCAACCCGACTTTTCGTTGTTCAGTTTTCATGGTCTGCCCGAACGCCATGTGAAGCGCCAGCACCAGGTCTGCCTGTCACGCGATTCGTGTTGCGACCGCATTACACAGGACAATCAGAATTGCTACCGCGCCCAGTGCTTTAGTACGGCGCGGGCAGTTGCGGAAGCCCTGAATCTGCCTGCTGAAAAGTATTCGGTCTCGTTTCAGTCCAGGTTGGGCCGGACCCCCTGGATCCAGCCGTTCACGGATGTTGTGATTCAAGACCTCCCGCAGCGGGGTGTCCAACGTCTGGCCGTGTTCTGCCCTTCTTTTGTTGCGGACTGCCTTGAGACCCTTGATGAAATCGAGAACAGGGAGCGAGAGCGGTTTATCAAGGCGGGAGGGAAAGAACTTCGACTGGTGCCGTCTTTAAATGATCATCCCGTATGGGTTCGGGCTGCAGGCCAAATTATCAAGGGAGTTCTGGATCGCTGATGAATTGGGACGGCCGCTCCATCGGAGCGGCCGTCTATCTCGGCAAGAATGAGATTCGGGCTTATTTGCTGATGATTCCGCCTGCGGGATTGCGGACGTTCTGGTTGAAAGCTTCTTCTTCAGAGGGCACGCAGAACAATTCGACAATTTCCCTGTTTGCGGGAGCCAGCCTGAAGTTCTTCTTCTCGCTCACCCAGGGCTTGGTGTAGATCACCGGGTCGGTGAGCGTGATCGTCAGTTCCAGGGTGTCCCGGTTCACCCGGCGATAGCGTTCTTCGAGCTTCATTTGATCGCTGTGTGGATTGCCGAAATGGTCGACCCAGGTCCTGTCGTCAAAACCTGTCGAGGTGACGACGAAGGTATCGCCCTCCCACTTACCGGACGAGTAGCCCATCCATCGCGGTTCGACGTCCTTTGGAAACTCGCGGGCATCGGTCCAGATTTCGCGCCAGGAGTGAGCCCATTCGAAGAATTGCAGCACCCGGCGGGGAGTTTGAACAATCTCGAGAGGATAAACCGACACCTCGAGGACGATGTTGCGCGTCAGGCCCAGAGGATCGCAGTGCCCGGTCGGATCATTCCCGAGAGCCGGCGGAATCGCCCGCGGTCCATAGGAAGGCTTGTTGGCGTCGAATCTTTTCTTTCCCTCGGCCGTGAATGGAGGAACTTCCTCGCTCAGCGTCAGGGTGCGCCAGGTTTTCATCCAGACGCCAGAGAGATCTTTCGCGTCATGCGGCACAGAAGGCGCCGCAGGCGCCGCTCCCCGTTGAGCAAGGGCGGCTGATGAGAAGGCCAATACTGCTGCCAGCGCGGTGGTTGGAACTACGAGGCGCAGCCATGAAGTACGATTCCGCATCACTTGACTCCTTGAAAGCGATTCGTTAGTCGGTCGTATTTCCTCTGCTCATCACTTTGCCGCCAGGAAGGACGACTTTCGTGACAACGCCGACGTTCGTACCGGCCTTGGACGGGTTAACGGTGATAGTGATCTCGTCGCCGGGCTTCAGGGTTGTTCTGGTCCAGCCCTGCCGTCCCCACTTCGTAGGGCTGCTGCCCTCTGCGGCCCATTTCACAACGTTGCCGCTGCCTTCCTTCACGTCGAACAGGATATGGGCATGCGGATTCTTCCATACGAATTCGGTGACTGTCCCCTTCAATTCTACCGACTTGCTGGTGTCGTAAGAGATTCCGGTTCCGTGATGCGCCAACAACGTGCCACAAGCCAGCACAAGTGCGAACAGCGCCAATAACATTTTGCTTTTCATGAGTTTCTCCTCAAAGCCGAGACTTTCCGATCAGGTACTTGAGCGAAAAACTAACCCGCCCGCACCATGGTGTCAACTTCTAACAAATACTTTTCGGCGCTTGACAAACTGCCAACGTGGTTCTTAGATACTGCAGAGTTAGTTCAAGGAGACTTCGCGATGAGACGTCATATGTTTGGTATTGGGGTGATCTCGTTTGTGGTCCTGATTCTGGCAGCCTTGCCCGCTGCGGCGCAGACGCCAGCATGGGATCCAAAGGACTTCAGTGGGATGTGGCATGCGGATGCCCAGCGAGACATCACAACCGCCCTGCTGCCCGGCGAGGAGATCTCATTCACTCCCTTCGGAGCCGAGAAGTACAGGAACCTCGATATCAGTAAGTCACCGGCAAACACCTGCATGCCGTCGGGTGTCCAGCGGTCTATCCACGGCGCTTTTCCGTTCATGATTTCCCACAGCAAAGACATGGTCGCAAATATCTTTGAGTATCAAAGTACGTATCGCCTGATCTATACGGACGGCCGTCCGCATCCCGAAGATATCTACGACTATCCGTTATGGTTCGGGCATTCGATCGGCAAGTGGGAAGGAAACGTACTGGTCGTTGATACAATCGGCTTCGAGCCGAGAACCTGGATGGACAGCGAGGGACTCGAGCACAGCGACAAACTGCACCTGACCGAATGGTTCGAGAGAACCGGCCCCGACAGTATCAAGTGGACTGCCCAGGTGGAAGACACGGTATTTTTCACGAAACCGTTTAAGTATTCCGAAGTGCTCACCCGCCAGAATACGCGGCTGATGCCGGCATACTGCATGGAGAATGAAAGGGATTCGCCGCACATGTTGCCCACGCCGGGCGGACTTCACGATCGTAAGGACCGGCTGAAGTTTCCTAATTAGGGGGTTGCCGAGTTCGGCGGCACGGGTTCACTCCGGTTCCTCAAATGGTTCGCAGACGAGCCCGAGTTGATTCCGGCCGTACTTCAAGGCGAGGCGCTGTAATCGAAGAAAGACCAGCGCGGTGATGAAGGCGTCGCCGCTGGCGGTGTGCCGGCCGTGGGGGATGACTCCAAACATGTTGCACAACGCATCCAGTGTGAACTGGCGAATTTTCGGGCGGTCTGAAAATGCGCCGGCTTTTTCCAGGTGCAGCGTGAGTTCCATGGTGTCGAGGCTGCGGTTCGACATTTGGAAGCCCCAGTGGCGCTCACAGGCTACGTTGAGCGCCGTGATGTCGTGGCCGATGTGGTGTCCTACAATCACACCATCCTTTAGATATTCGAGAAACAATTCCAGGGCATCAGGTTCTTCCATTCCACCGCGGCTCTCGTCGCGCGTCACTCCATGAACGGTCACGGCCTCGGTGTTACGGCTTAGTTTGAGGAGGGCGTCGAACGAATCGTCGAGCACGATCTCACCGTTTTGTACGGCGACGGCGCCTATGGTGATGATGCGATCGGTGAACGGATCGAGACCGGTTGTTTCAGAATCCAGCACAACGAAGCGCACGCCATCAATTGCAGCCTCATCGCTCCAGGTTGCCTTGAAGCATTCAAGATATCGGGTGACGAAGGGAACTGCCGTCACAGGGTTTTCAGCCATCCCAAATCAGCGGTGAATTCGAGCAACCGCAATATAGAGCGGAATCCACTTTTCAACACCTGCCGGTCGTAACGGCTCAGCAAGGCGGGCGGCAAGTCCGTGCCGGCGGTGCGTTGGGCAATCCCGGCGCGTCCCTGCTGCCAGAGCACAACACGCAGGGCCTCGGATGCTTCCCGGAAAATCGAGGAGCGGTCGGGTAGCAGCGTACGGGCCATTGCGAATCGTTCCAGCGTGGAACTTCCGAGGACTCTTCCGGCTGCCGCTCCAAACACTCGGCCAACGTCCACGAGAGGCCGGAGAGCATTTTGCTCCAAATGAAAAACGGCCATCTCTGCGCCGGTTTCGTCGAGCACGGCGTTCTGGAAAAATGTAAGCGGCGGAAGGCTCGCGAGACAATCGTTGGCCAATATGTTAAGAAATTCACGATTTACCGACGCGGTGACCGTCGCATCGACTTCCTGCCACAGCGATTGCCGGCCGCAGACAGGCCGCAGATCGAACATGGGGCGGGCCAGGTAGATCTGCTTGAGGATGGGATCGTTTATCCAATCGCAGAATCGTTGTTTCCATTCGCCGAGGCTGGCTGCATGGAACGAGGGTTCGAAAGGCCTGTCGACGTCCGGCAGATAGCCGCATTCGCCGAGCAGATCCGAGACACGCTGGTATGCATCCATGAAGCGCTGTTGCGCATGACCGTCCTCCGCGATCAATACGATCTGCGGCAAAAGCATCGTCAGTGACTCTCCGCGTCCGGAAGATCCCGAGAAGCACCAGCAAGCCGTTAGTTCCTCTGGAACCGCAATCGCGATAATCCTCTTCATGATTCCGGCGTCGACGCAGGCTGTGAAACGGGTCAGCCAATCGGACGAAGATGCGCTGGTCAGGTAGTGGAGTGCCAGTGCCCGCGCCCTTTGATTCAGATCGCGCAACGCATCGGCGTCCGGCGCATGCGAAATGTCGCGCAGAATTTCCACGGGCTGATCGCCGAACACCTGGCCCAGGTCCCGTGACGTCACGAGTGCGTGAACCGATCCGTTCGCTTTGCCATCGGATGTGATCGCCAGAATTCCGGCGTCCGCTCCGCCCATTGCGAGCACACCGTCAGTGACAGAAGCATTCGCTGCGATTGCGGGTGGGGCGGCGTCAAGCAGCGTGTCGACTGGCTGCCCGGCGTCTCCAGTTCCATTCTCTATCCACTTGAGGAGAGACCTGGCTGTCAGTACACCACTAGCCCGCCGCTCCGTGTCGAGCACCACGATTGCGTCATCGCCAGTGGCCAGCATTTGCCGCGCCGCTTCGCGGATGGTGGCCCTGGCGTCACAAACCGGAACGTTCTTCCGTGCCGCCAATTCGTGCAGGAAAATGTTCTGGGGATCACGCCGTACTTCGGGCGGCTGATATTCCGCCGTGACGGTTCCGTGCGCCGAGACGTACTGCTGGGCATATGGATACTTCATGACGAGGGACTCGAACTCGTCGGCCGGAAACGCATAGATCAGCACGTCGCTTGCGGATCTCGCCGAGTAGGGGTTGGAGCGGCTGGTGTCGAGCTGGTCAATTCCCAGCATGTCGCCTGCCCCGCGGACATCGGAAAGCTTCGCGTCCGCGCCCTTTTCGTCCCACAGGCAGACGGTGCCCTGCTGGATTACGAAGACCTGGAGCCGAGCGGATTCCTGCCACAAGATATATTCGTTTGGTTCAAAAAATCGCACGCGGCCTGTCCGGGCCAGCTTAAGCAGGTCCTCTTCCTCCATTGAGTGGAAGGGCGGATGCTGTTTCAGAAAATCGGCTACACGATAGCTGATGGCTGCAGTTTCCATGGGAGCCTCATTGTCAGGCGGAGATAAGGGACCGCGCTCCAGAATTTGCGGGACTATAACACTACATCGAGGAAGCCCGATCCAACATTCGTGAAGTTGAACGCATGCAGGCCGAGTCGTGCGGCCAGTTCGACACAGACGTCGATGCCACGGCAGCTGTTGCCGTGCGAGTCGAGCAGCGGAGAGTATGTTGCTATACCGAGTTGACGATTAACCACCGCCATGACGCCTCCGCTCACGCCGCTCTTGGCGGGCACGCCGACCTGGTAGGCCCACTGGCCCGAATAGTCATACATCCCACATGTGAACATGATCGAAAGCATGTCCTTCACGCAGTGAATATCAAAAACCTCCTCGCCCGTCAGCGGATTGCGCCCCATGTTGGCCAGCGTCGAAGCCATTACCGCCAGATCCCGGCAGGTCACCAGAATCGAACACTGCTTGAAATAGAGATCCAGCGCGGCCTCGGCCTCCTGGTGGACCATGCCGAAGTTAAGCAGCAGGTAGGCAATGGCCCGATTGCGATGGCCAGTCCGGCTCTCCGATTCATAGACGTCAGGGT
>CAMAWS010000038.1 GCA_945861845.1 Candidatus Sulfopaludibacter sp. SbA3
CGATTGGCCGATGGCATGGAGCGTCTTGTTCCCGCACATCCTGGAGAGCGGACATGTCTATGTCGGCATCTCGATCCGCCCTCGCGGCATCGACAGTATGAAGAAGCTCAACCCTGCCCGGTACGAACCGCTCTCCTTCGGTGCTCCCCAACAGCCGTGCCCGGCAGACGCCGCTGCCGACCGGAGGGAGGACGTCCACTGGGACATCATCAGCCAGGTGGGCGCCCTGCTGAAGACCCCGCGGCCTACGGGGCCGCTGGCCGGCTTCAACGTCCAACGCATGTACGTGACGGCCGATGACGGCGACGTAGCCACCTATGTCAACGCGATTCACGCACGCGCCAACATGCCTGATGGGCGCTCCATCTATGATGGATATCTGCACAAGGGTAACGCTTACCCCGTGCGCATCAATGCCTGCGCCCAGGCGCCGGGCGCCAACGATCCCCGGCGCAAGGACCGCGGCGCCAACGTGCCCGTCGTTCGCGTGCTCACGGAAGGCGATGTCCTCACTTCCTTCAACATGCGGCGCGACGACAGCGATACTCCCGGCGATCTCTACCGTCTCTATGAAGTCGCCGCATCGTCCCATATGGACGCGTCCTACTACCGGCATCTGCCGATTGTCGAGGATCAGACGAAGATGGGACAGCCGGCCTTTGTCTCGGCCTGGCCGCTAGCCTACAAGTGCGAGATCGATATCGCGATAACGGACGCCCCGCTGTACCGGTATGCAATGAATGCCGCGCTGGACAACGTCGACCGCTGGGTGCGCGAAGGCAGGCCGGCCCCGCGCGCCGAAAGGGTGGCGGTTCGCAACGGCGGCACGCCCCAGGCCGCATACGTCTTCGATGAATTCGGAAGCGCAGTCGGTGGCGTGCGCAGCCCCTATCTGGATGTCCCCGCGGCAACCTACCATGCCAAAACGCCAGGACCGGGTGTCTGCGGTAACCTGCTCAACATCGATCCATTCGACTGGGCTCGCCTGGAAAAGCTCTATGGATCGCACCAGGCGTATGCCGCCAAAGTCGGGCAGGCGGTGGACCAGCGGGTGCAGCAGGGATGGCTGACACGGGCCGACGGAGAGAGGATCAAGCGAGACAGTGTCGCGCCAGGTACGAGCAGCAACCGCTGACCTGGAACTTAAGGCTTCGCAAGATTGGAAACCACAAAGAAGCCAGTCCGTATTCGGCTCTTAACGGAAGTAATGGCATATATTCGGTGCGGCAAGTCCCCCGGTCAGCCCTTGACCACAAATCCCTTCTTCACCAGTGATTCGCGCACACGGTCGCGAAGGTCGCCCTGGAGTTCAACCGCGCCGTCGAGGATGGTGCCGCCGGTCCCGCACGCCCGCTTCAGGTCCTGACAAAGATCTTTCAGAAAGGCCACGTTTTTCGGGAGTCCGGCCACTACGGTCACCGTCTTCCCGCCGCGCCCCTTCTTCTCCAACCGCAGCTTGGCGACGATCCGGCCGGGGATCGGTTCGTCAGCGGCGGCCTTCTGACTGCATTTACAATCGCGCGTCGGCCAGCCGCACCCAGGGCACACACGCCCAGCGTCGGTGGAGTATATACGACGTCCCTTCGAACCAGCCCCTCGGTCAGCCATGAGCGTGATCATACGCGCGGAGCCACAGTGGAGCAAAAGAGCGGCAACGAAACCGCGAGGACGAAAGATGCCAAGAATGGACCTGTTTATAACCAACGACCAGCGGTTAAGCCGGATTTCTTGCCGGTTTCCTTGGATGACGCGCCGAAGGCGCATCCAAAAAGAGCCGCAAAGCGGCGGCAAACTATAGCCCACGGCGCCAGCCGTGGGTTTCGGGACGCGACATATTCCAGCCCCGGAGGGGCGACATAGTGTTTCGGAATCTGCCGCCCCTCCGGGGCTTGCAACACTGGGAACCGTTTTCCCCACGCTCACGCGTTGGGCTAAAGTCTTTCGCCGCGCCGCGGCTCGGTTTCGATGCTCCTTCGGCGCGTCATTCAAGCAAACCGGTGAGAAATCCGATTTATGCCGAAAAGCGGTTTCAGGAATTCACTTCATTACGTCATTGGACGGTGCGTATCTGTAGGTTTTCGGGGAATGGACCCAATCTGTCTGTGGTCATAGAGAAGCTAGAGGGCGACAACGAAACAACTGAGGGGTCCACGTGTTGAAACTGCGAAGAATCGAGCTTATTGGGTTCAAGTCATTCTCCGATAAAGGGGACATTCTGATCAACGAGAGCGGCGTCACCGCTATTGTCGGTCCGAATGGGTGTGGAAAGAGCAACGTTTCCGACGCCATTGCCTGGGTCCTGGGAGAGCAAAGCGCGAAGTCGCTCCGCGGCGAGAAAATGGAAGACGTGATCTTCAACGGGACCCGCAGCCGGGCTCCAATGGGCATGGCCCAGGTGACGATCACGCTTACCGAAACTGAGCCCGAGCAGTCCACCGAGCAGTCCACCGTGGATAGCAATGGGAATGGCAATGGCAACGGAGCCAACGGCCACAAGGGCAATGCTCACGGGAATGGAAATGGCATCGCCGCCAAGGCCCAAGCGCCTCGCGACATTGTTGTCCAGCGCCGTCTCTACCGGTCGGGCGAAAGTATTTACCTTATCGATGGCAGGCCCTGCCGGCTTCGCGATATCCAGGAAATTTTCCTGGGCACGGGACTGGGACCGAACAGCTACGCGATCATCGAGCAGGGCCGTGTGGGTCAAATGCTCAGCTCCAAGCCTCACGATCGCCGGACCCTTATAGAAGAAGCCGCGGGGGTCACCAAGTTCAAAGCCAAGCGAAAGCTGGCCGAGTCGAGGCTGGAAGCGGCGAAGCTGAACCTGTCGCGCGTGAACGACATTCTGGCCGAAGTGGACCGGCAGCGGAATTCGCTTAAGCGCCAGGCGGGGAAGGCGCGGCGTTTCATCGAACTCCGCAACCGGATGCGGGAAATCCTGTCCTCGGTATTTTCCACTCGAGCCGAAATGATGATCAACGAGCAGGACCGGGTCGAGCTCGGCCTGGCTTCGATCGGAGATGAAGGAAAACGGCTCGAGCTCGAAATCGAGCGGTTGAGCACGCTTGTTCGGCGGCACCGCGCCGATCTCGAGAACCAGGAACACGTGCTCTCGGAGGCGCGCGACCGCCATTCCGAAGTGGAACTGGAACACGAAAAGGCGGCCCAGCGAATCGAACGGTTGCAGGATCAAATCCGGTCGCTCGAAGAACGCAAACAGGTATTGGCGGAGGAAAAGAGAATTGCCGTTGAGGACCTGGCCCGGCAGAAGCAGGAATATGACGTCAAGACCACGCAATTGGCCGAGCTTGAAGGCGCACGTCGCACAGTAGAGCTTTCTATTGAGCAAACCACTGCCGCGGTTGCCGTGGTTGCCGACGGCCGCCGCAGCGAGGAGCTTGCTGTTGCGAGCCTCCGCGACCAGCAGTTTGAAATTGTGGGCCGCGAAGCGCGAATCAGAAACGAAATCTCCAGCCGGACGGAGATGGCAAGCCGGCTGGCCGCGCAGGTTCAGCGCCTTCAACGCGAGGAGGCCGATGCCACTGCCGCCACGCGCGAGATGGAGCAGCAGTTGAATTCGGCGAGAGAGGAATACTCGGGACAGCAGGCCGGTTTTGTTCAGTTGAAGGCCGACCTGGAAAGCGCGGAGCAGCAGTTCGCGCGGAACAAATCGTCGCATGCCGAAGCGGTCAAGGCCGCCGCAGACGCCCGTACCCGCGAAGACAGCATCCGGCACCGTTTGCAGACGATCGGCGAACTCGCCGTCCAGCGCGCCTACAGCACCGAATCCGTCCAGCATTTTTTTAGTCACGTGCGAGGTTCGGACTGGTCCCCGCTTGGCCTGCTTGCGGACTTCGTTGAAGTGGAGCCGGGCTACGAAGCCCTGGTCGAGGATTATCTGCGGCGAGAACTTCAGTATGTGGTGGTACAGGATCGGACGAAAGCCCATACGGCCCTCGGCGTGGCAAGGGATGTGACGAAGGGACGGCTGGAGTGCCTGGTCATGAATGGCCACACGGTTCCAACGCCGCCCGAAGAGCTTGCAGCCGGCGCCGGAGCGGTACCTCTGAGCTCGGTCCTGCGGCTGGATGAGCGCGTCCGGCATTTCACCGAACACGTCAGTGATGCCTATATCGTCGATTCCGTCGATACGGCATGGAGCCTTTCTGAAAAATATCCCAGGTACGTTTTTCTTGCCCGTACCGGGGAAGTTATTCGCGGCCACGTCATTGGTTGGGGAGAGCACGAAGCGCACGGGCCTCTTTCGCTGAGGAAGGAAATTCGCGAACTGGATAGCCGCATGGCCGCAGCACAGCGTGAAACAGCAGCCTTGCAGGACGACGTGGCGAGGCTCGAGGAACTTGTGCGAGACAGCGAAACCCTCAAGGGCCGTCTCCTTGTCGAACTGCAGGATTCCGAGAAGGCCATCCTTTCGAGCGATCATCGGATTCAGGCGCTTGCGTCGGATTTCAACAGGGCGGAGCAGCGATGGAGACTGGCGACCGCGGAAATCCAGAGACTTCAGACGGAACTCCTGGATATCGAGAGGTCCGTGGCCGATGCAGGCGTGGAGATGGAGGACATCGCGGCGCGGAAGTCTGCCATCGAGCAGGAAACTCAATCGAGAGTCCGCCGAAGCGAGGAACTGCGGATTGAGGCCGAGACGCTTTCCCGGGACCTGGCGGGGCATCAGTCGAACATGGCGGTGCTGCAGGAACGCCGATCCACGGCTGTGCGGGAGCTTAACTCGCTTCGCCAGCGGCAGTCCGAACTTGATGAACGCATTGCCCGCGCCGATCGACAGGCGCTGCAGGCTGACGAGCAACAGGGCCAGATGCGGGTCACCATTACAGAACTCGACGAGACGCGCAGGGAGTTGCTTCAGGAGAGGGAGCAACTGACAGAGACCATAGCCGGGGCCGGCTCTCGCCTTGAAGAGATGCGGCGCGAACTGCACGAGACCGAAACGAAGTGGGATGAATCTCGTGGCCTCCTGGATACCTGGAAGGACCGGCACACCCAGCTGGAAATCGAAAAGACCCAGGTGGACTCCGAACTCAGGCATCTGGCTGTCTTGTGCGTTAGCGAACTCAGTGAAACCATCGAATCTGTCTGCATCAAAGTGTTCGAGGCTTTGCCCGCTGAGGAATTGGAAGCACGCGAACAGGAGTACCGCGACCTTAAAGAGAAGATCGATTCCATGGGGGCGGTCAATATGATGGCCGTTGACGAATACCAGGAAGCGGAAGAGAGGTTCGAGTTCCTTACGACCCAGCGGCAGGACCTTCTCGACTCGATTCGCGATACCGCGCAGGCGATCGACGAGATCGATGCGGTATGCCGCCGCCAGTTCAAGGAGGCTTTCGAGGCGATAAACCTGGGCTTCCAGGAGTCGTTTGTCACATTGTTCGGCGGGGGTCATGGGGAACTGAGGTTGCTTGACGAAGAGGGCGACCCGGATGCCGGCGTGGAAATTGTGGCGCAGCCTCCCGGAAAGAAGCTGCAGAACGTGTTGTTGCTCTCCGGCGGCGAAAAGGCGCTCACTGCGCTGGGTCTGTTGATTGCGCTGTTCCGCTACAAGCCCAGCCCGTTCTGCGTCCTAGACGAAGTGGATGCGCCTCTCGACGATGCCAACGTGGATCGATTTGCGAACATGGTGCGCAGCATGAGCCAGACCACGCAGTTCATAGTCATCACGCATAGCAAGCGTACAATGGAGACCGCATCCGCGCTTTACGGCGTGACGATGGAAGAGCCGGGTATATCGAAAATTGTTTCGGTAAGGCTGAATTAGAAACTGTGCGTGAGGCTCCGCGCACTAATACTGTAAGAACATCATATGGCAATAATTCAAACCAACCTGCCCGGCGTGAAACTTCATGCCCGTGGCAAGGTGCGCGATATTTACGACCTCGGAGAGCACTACCTTATCGTGGCGACCGACAGGCTTTCTGCCTTCGATGTCGTGCTGCCTACGCCGATTCCGAATAAAGGGAAAGTCCTGACCCAGATGTCGGCGTTCTGGTTCGATTACTTCAAGGACCTGGTTCCCAATCACGTGGTTGCCACGAACGTGCGGGACTTTCCCGCGACAGTTCAGGCATTTCGAGACCAGCTCGACGGCCGTTCCATGCTGGTGAAGAAAGCGAAAGTCTTTCCGGTCGAGTGCGTCGCGCGTGGCTACCTGACGGGTTCAGGCCTGAAGGATTACAAGGCGACAGGGAAAGTCTGCGGTATTCCCCTGCCTGCCGGCCTTCGCGACTCCGACCGCCTGCCGCAACCGATTTTCACTCCCGCAACCAAGGCGGAGAGCGGACACGACGAAAATATTTCCGAGGAGCAGGCAGGCAAGGTTATCGGAGCCGACAACATACGGCAGCTCAAGGAACTTACCCTTTCGGTGTACAGCCGCGGCGTGGAATATGCTGCCGCACACGGAATCATCATTTGCGACACCAAGTTTGAATTTGGAACCATCGACGGAAAGATCAGCATTGTCGACGAAATGCTGACGCCGGATTCTTCGCGATTCTGGCCTGCCGACCAGTATTCTCCAGGAAAGCCACAACCGTCGTTCGACAAACAGTTCGTACGCGATTACCTGGAAAGAATCGGCTGGAACAAGCAGCCGCCCGGCCCCGAGCTTCCAGAAGAAATTGTCATGGCGACAAGCGCGAAGTATATTGAGGCCCTGACAATCCTGACAGGCCGCGGATTACAATGACGGCAATCATGAATTTCTCACTGCTGGACTGGTTTCTGCTTGCCTTGATCATCTATTCGATTGCGGCCAGCGCGTTCCACGGCTTCGTTCGTGAAATGTTAGGCCTTGCAACGGTCGTAGTTGCTGTGCTCCTTGCGTCATGGTCCTATCGTAGTGTTGCGCCTCTCTTCAAAGATGTTGTCAGAACCGAAAACCTTGCTCTATTCTTGAGTGCTTCTGTTGTCTTTGTGGGGACGCTTCTGGCTGGCGCTGCAATCATCTGGTTGGCGGCGAAATTTATTAAGGCCGCAAAGCTCGAGTGGGCCGATCGTATTTTAGGCGCCGCATTCGGCTTCATTCGCGGCTGGATGATTGGGGCAGCGCTGCTGTTGGGCCTGACTGCGTTCGAAATTCAGACGGACAGAGTTAAAAATTCCGAACTGGCCCCATACCTGTTGCCCGGTTCGCGAGTGATTGCCCTGGTGGCTCCATACGAGTTGAAAGCCAGGTTCCTCGTGGGTTATCGCGCAATAGAGCAATGGTGGCGAGAAATCTGAGAACGCAAGCAACGCAAGCCAAGGATCAGTCGTGAAAGAAAAGTTGGAATCCCTCGTTATCGAAATGATTGAGCGCCGGATATTTTTAGGCGAAGCAGTCGACGAGTTCGAAAAGAAATTCATACAAAACGCCCTCACCAGGACAGGTGGAAATCAAACCAAGGCCGCAAGAATCCTGGGGATGCACCGCAATACTCTCAATCGCAAAATCGCCCAGCACAAGTTAAATGGCAGGCACTGAGTTCTTCCGCTTGCGCCGTTTCTGCTGTATTCGCGTGATCACTGCTTCGGCCAGATTCTCGGGGTTTCGAACGGGGATCAGTTCCACTGTTTGCAGCGGGTCCACTATGAAATTACATACCAGGCAAAACTCGTCGTACTGGTATTCGCGTGAAATTCCGGGTGTCGGGGAATCGAAGAACAGGTGAACGTCCGGATCGAGAAGATCTTTCAGCGATTCCACGTCGTACTGCTGGAATGCAACGATGCTGCCCTCACGCACGAAGGCGATCCTGCACCGCGAAACGGAGTCTGACGGCAACACCACCAGGTAGTTGAAATCCCAGATCGAAAAGAATGTGTCCTTGGCTTCCTGCCGCGCGCGTTGAATCCTGTCCAGCCTCCGGCGAAGCACTTCGGCCTCCTCGAACTTCATGTCGGTCGAGAGGGAACTCATCTGTAGCAGAAGGGACCGCTCGATTTCTTCATCGCCGCCCCGAATGAACGCGATCGACTGGTCGGCGTCCTCCAGGTAGGAGCGCCTGTCGATGTCGTTGTTGCAGGGGCGGGAGCACGTTCGCATCTGGAAGTACATGCAGTCGGGGCGGGGATCGTTGCCGCGAATATTGTAAGGGCACGGGCGCAGCTTGAACGCGTGTTCGAGCGCGGTTTTCAGCCTTGAGAACTGGCCGCGTGTGACAAATGGCCCGAAATAGTCGACGCCGCGCTTGATCTGGCGGCTGGAATAGATGCGAGGGAACCGCTGCCTGCGATTGATTTTCCTGAGCGGGAACAGGCGGAACGTCCGCATCTTGCGATAAGTCTTCGGGAATAGCCGCCGCCGTTCCAGGTAAAGCAGGTACAGGGTCTCGAAGGTGGAATCCGTTCGGATGAATTCCATGTGGCCCGTGATCTCCCGCAGGTCCAGGTCGCGCAGCAGTTCGGAACGCGGTCCGTAAAACCGCTCCAGCCGATTGTGGAGGTTGCTGGACTTGTCGCAGACGATCAGCTTGCCGCGAAGATCGAAGATTCTGTAAATGCCGGAGTGTTTGGGAACTGCGGGTAGTGACTCTTCCACGAACGACGACTTGTTGTACTCAATTGACTGGAAGAGGAACTCCATGCTGTCGCTCACGGGCCTGGACTAAATCAAGCTATTGTCCCTTGAATGCCCGCCAGTGGAATTGCAGGGATTCCGGCACGTGTTGCACGGCAAAATCCCAGCCGTGATTACCGGGGAAGAGATGGACTTCGTGCGCGTAGGACGCCTTGTTGAGAATGTCGTCAAGTGCCTTGGTTCCGAGATAGAAGCCGTATTCGTCCTCGGTGCCGCAATCGACATAGATCTTTAATCCGTTCAGGCGGCCGGTATTCTTGATCAGGCTGAGAGGGTTGTTCTGGTCCCAGTATGCAAGGTCCTGCTTCATGCCAAAGATTTTCTCGAAGAGCGCTTCGAACATTTGAAGGCGCCGGCCGGCGACATTCGTTGTTGAAAAATCCTCGATGAGAGCCGGGCTGTGCGCGCTGACGGCGCCGAACATTTCAGGATTCTTCATCGCGATCTTCAGCGCTCCGTATCCTCCCATCGAAATCCCGCTGATTCCGCGATTCTGCCGTGTGCTGTTCACGCGGTAAGACGTCTCGATAAGGGGAATGAACTCCTTGACTACCATGTCCTCCCAGGGTTCGCTGCCATCGCGCGTGTTCGTATAGAAACTCGTGGCGGCAAATGGAATCGCAACAATGAACTCGCCGATACTGCCTGCGTTTACCATTCGATCGAGCATCAGGTCTGCCTGGCCTCGCGTACTCCATCGCATCTCGTTCTCCTGAAGCCCGTGGAGGAAGTAGAGAACGGGATACCTGGTGCTTGATCCGGCGTAAGACTGGGGAAGGTAGATTGCGTACCTGAGTTCGCGCGCAAGCAGCTTGCTTTGAAATGTCTTGTACTCGACGCGCGATCCTGCCGGGATGGCGTCGCGCTGCTGCTGGCCTTGCTGACCTTGCTGCCCTTGCTGGCCGGGCGCGCCGCGCTGGGCGAGCAGTTCGAGCGTGCAGGCAAATAAGACACAAAGGACGAGAACTCGAAGGCGTCGACTAGGCACGTCAGTCCTCCGGCGAAACTTCCCGCGGTTCCTCCGGAGCACGATTACCATCGAAGTGCCGGATCCGCAGGTTTTCGGCCGCAATATCGGTTAAGTCCACCATGGCCGCAGCGCCTACGCCCATGGTAATTGCGATAGTCTCACTGAGTTCTTCTTTAGTGGCGCCGTATTTCAGGGCCTTCTTGATGTGTCCTTCCAGGCATCCCTTGCAATGCGATGCCATCGACGCTGCAATGGCAATGAGTTCCTTTGTCTTTCTATCGAGATGAGATGACCTGTAGGTTTCCTGGTAGAACTGAAAATAGATCTTCCGCATTCGCGGATCGACCATCGTGTATGAGGGCCATTTTTCTGTGGTTTCCGAGCGGTCCGCCATTAAGCACCATTCTCCCCAAAGATTAGTAACTGCTTGGGAATGGTACGTTTTAGACCGTGACGCCGTCAAGCACGTCGCGGACCGTGGATGCCAGTTTCCGCAGTTCGAAGGGCTTCTGCACGAAGCCTTCAACGCCCATTCTTTCCAGGATTGGCATCTTCTCGGACGAGGTGAATCCGCTGGAGATGAGTATCTTCATGTCCGGAACCTTTTGCCTGATGGCCCGTAAAGCAGTCAACCCATCCATGACGGGCATCACCATGTCGAGTATGACAAGTTTGATCTCTTTGGATATGGCCTCAACAGCTTCGAGACCGTTCTGCGCCGGTACGACCGAGTAGCCAAGGCCACTCAGGGTGTTCTGAAGCAACTCGCGCATTTCCGTTTCGTCATCGACAACCAGGATTCGCTCGGAGCCTCCGGTCATCGGGCCGTCGGATGCAGCAGCGCGTAATGCGGCGTCCTCGGAACACGGGAACTTCATGCTGAACTCCGTGCCTTTGCCGAGTTCGCTTTCAACGTCCACGACTCCGCCGGCTTGCTTAACGATTCCGTAGACGACGCTCAGCCCAAGGCCAGTTCCCTTGGATTTCTCCTTGGTTGTAAAGAACGGGTCGAATATTTTCGGCAGTACTGCCCGATCGATTCCCGTGCCGGTGTCGGAAACCCGGACCACGACTTCACCGTTTCTGTGCTCGGTTGTGAACTTCAATACGCCGCCCTCCGGCATTGCATCGCGGGCGTTGATGGCAAGGTTCAAGAGGACCTGTTCAATTTGCGTTTCGTCGGCTTTGATGCTGGTGGATTCCGAAGTGAGGGCGAAATCAATGCGGATGTTCCGGTCCAGGGTTTCGCCAAGAAGCCTGCCCGTCATCCGGACAGCTTCGTTCAGGCTGACGATTCGGAGGCATCGTGGATCTTTTCGCGAAAGCGAGAGCAGTTGCCTGGTGATCTGGGAAGCCCGTTTGGAAGCATTAATGATCACGTCGGCGAACTTGATAGCCGGTCCTTCAGAATTGAGCTTCATCTTGATGAGCTCGGCATTGGGCAGGATGATTCCAAGAATGTTGTTGAAGTCGTGCGCGACGCCGCTGGCAAGAGTGCCGATGGATTCCATTTTCTGGGCTCGCGCAACCTGATCGAACAGCCGGTTCCGTTCGGTAACATCCTTGATGATTCCCGAGTAACGGTCGCCGTCCTTCACGCAGCTCAGCAATGCGACAATTCGGTCCTCCTGTGCGGTGACAAACTCGATTTCATGGTTCTGGGTCGCCCCGGAAGCATCGATCTTTTCGGTGAATTCCCGCGCGGCAGTACGCGATGCGAAGAGATCAGGCAGGATTTTGCCGACGACTCCTTCCCCGAATAGTATTTCCGCGGCAGGATTGCATTCAACGACTTGCCAGTTGGAATCGCAGATATAGACAACGTCCTGCATGCCCGCGACAAGCTCGCGATACTTTCTCTCGGATTCGCGAAGGTGGTCGTACAGACCGATATTCGCAAGGGCCGATGCTATCTGTGGCACGACAATCATCAGCGTGCGGAGAGTCCTTTCGTCGAAGCTTCCGGAAACGTCATCCGAGAGGCAAAGCGCGCCACGCAATTTGTTCCGCGTGAGGAGGGGGACGCAAAGCCATGATGAAAGGCCTGCGGGGAATGGCCACTCTGCGTTCCATTCCCGGCATTCCGAAAGATTTTCAATGAGCACCGGGTCTGGATTGTGTTCGAAGTGTTGAGCGAGTTTCGAATAGCCGAGCGTTATCGGGAATTCCTCCGTGATCGGATATATGCTCGAAACAGCCTGTAGGTCGAGAGTGGCTAAGGCATCGCACGTGTAGATCAACGTATATTTGCAGTTCACGCTTTCGGCCACCGCAGTCGACAATTCCTTGCACAACGACCACGAAGACGTGTGCTGGCTGATGGCGTCGCCCACCCGCCGGACAAGGGAAAGCTCGTCCATCTTGTCGCGCATTGTGGCGTTAGCCTGTTCGAGTGCAGAGGCGAGAGTATCTATGCGTCGTTCCAGGTCTTGTTGTGTCGTCATATTAGAAACTCGTCCACCTGGCCGATGCGGCTTTGCAGGTTTGCCGCGATTTCGACAAACTCCGCGTCGTTGAAACCCAGCGTCTCCAGTGTTATTGGGTGAACTTCGATTGCGTGTCCCTCGGCGGTATCCGCAGCAGCGATGTGCGCGCATGCGCTTGCAAGGCTCACGCATGCCACGGTTCGTGCGGTGGCCAGGCCGCCGTAATCCGGTGAATGATGACAGGCGATCGCATCGACGAGTTCCGGGGGGAGTTGCCAGCGCTCGGCCATCCAGGCTCCAACTTCGGAGTGGGTCACGACACAGTCCTTGTCGCAATCTGCTTCAGGCGGATAGGTGTCGAGTATCAGTTTCCCGATGTCGTGAAGCAGTCCGCCCATGAAACAGGCGTCAGCAGAGGGAATCTTCGCCTTCTTTGCGATCACTGATGCCGCCATCGCGCTTGCAAGGGAATGCCGCCAGAATGCGGTCCTGCTCCGCCTGTTCTTGTCGAGCGAGCCGCAGACCGATACGCTTAACGCGAGCTGTTTCAGCATGTTGGTGCCGATTACGACAACGGCTTGATGGATCGTGCCGATCTTTGCCCGGTATCCGAAATACGCCGAGTTCGCAAGGCTCAGCACCTTGACCGACAGCGCCTGGTCGCTCCGGATGATCTCCGACAACTTGTCCGCGCCCGCGCCGTCGTCGTCCGACAGAGTCAGTATCCTTTGTGCGATAACCGGCAGCGTCGGCAGGTCGCGGATTGCGTAAAGCTTTCGTCTGTAGTCTTGTACCGCAGTTGTCATAAATGAATATCCAATTGTCCTATCGGATAGGGCTGGCGAAGAC
>CAMAWS010000039.1 GCA_945861845.1 Candidatus Sulfopaludibacter sp. SbA3
GCCGTTAATTTTCCCAAACAACCTGTGGTGAAAGACATCACGTACGAATCGGAGTATGGAATCACCGTACCGGGGCGCATCTACAGCGTCGAGGATGAAGGCGCCCGGTATTCAGTTACCGTGGTCGATTTCACGAGCGTTGGGCCGAAGCATGCAGAAAAGCTCAAGGCCTGCAGGGCGGGGGCAGGCGACGGCGATCAATGCATGGACCGGGCCTACCTCGAAGTGCGAAGCGCCCCGTTCCACGCCGCGTGGAATCTCATGGAGCGAGCCGCTAAAGTGACGCATATGGTCTACGCGCAGGTGGAGTTGATTGAAGGGCTGGAAGTGCACCTTGTCAATCCCGACGCAACTCGAACGCTGGCGACAGTATTGATGCACGAGAACCGGCTCTACATTCTCAATGGAACCGTGCCGCCGGGCACACCCGAGCCCTTGCTGTTCCAGCAGACGTTGAAAATCAACGACAAGGAAGGAAAGGGCATTCGATATCGGTCGACTTACACCAATGGTTTTCCGGCTCCACCCCGCTCGGACCGATAGGAAAGTTAAGGAGAAAGATTATGAGGCGATTAGCGACGGACTTCGCGTGTGTGCTGTTGGCTCTTGCCATTTGCTGCGGCACTGTGGCTGCGCAGACCGGATCAACGGCTCAGATTAACGGCTCAGTCAAAGATCAAACCGGCGCTGTACTGCCTGGCGTTGAAATCAAGGCCACGCAGACCGCCACCGGCGCAACACGCACGGTGGTCAGCGACGAGACCGGGTCATTCGTACTGACAAACCTGCCCATAGGACCCTACATGGTGGAGGCGTCGCTGCCTGGATTTCGAACTTATGTCCAGACCGGCCTTGTGCTGCAGGTGAGCTCGAATCCGGCGGTCAATGTCACACTCGAGATCGGCCAGGTATCCGACCAGGTTGAAGTCGTTGCCGATGCCGCAATGGTGGAAACGCGAACCGTAGGCATCGGCCAGGTAATGGACAACCAGCGAGTGCTGGAACTGCCGCTCAATGGCCGCCAGGTTACCGAACTCGTTTTCCTTGCGGGGATGGCAAATCCCCAGACCTCCTCGAACCAGAACCTGGAGACCGCCGGAGCCCGGAATTACCCCACTGTGGTTTTTTCCATAGGCGGCGGACTCCCAACAGGAACCAACTACGTACTCGATGGCGGCACGCACAACGATCCCTTCAACAACCTGAATCTGCCACTGCCATTCCCGGATGCGCTCGCCGAGTTCAAGGTTGAAACCAACGGGCTGTCGGCGCAGAACGGGCATCACTCGGGTGGCCAGGTCAATCTCGTGACGAAATCCGGAACGAACGACTTTCATGGAGGCCTCTTTGAATTTGTTCGCAACGGCGTGCTCAATGCGCGGAACTCGCGCGCCGTCAGCCGGGACGAGTTGAAGCGCAACCAGTTTGGCGGCGTGTTTGGCGGGCCGATCGTGCGGAACAAGACCTTCTTCTTCTTCGGCTATCAAGGCACCACCCAGCGTTCGGCGCCAACCACCTCGCGCGGGTTCGTGCCTACGCCACAGATGCTGGCCGGCGATTTCACTACAGTCGCATCCACGGCCTGCCGCACCAGCGCGGTCAATCTGGCGGCTTCCCAGGGATTTTCCGGTAACCGGATCGACCCTCGGCTGTTCTCGGCGCCTGCGCTGGAGTTGGTGAAACGCCTGCCCACGACGTCGGACCCCTGCGGTGAAGTCCGGTTCGGACGCCGAAGCATCAGTGACGAAGATCTGGTTCTTGGCAGGGTGGACCACCAATTGAGCGGCCGGCAGTCTCTCTACGTCCGGTATTGGGTAGCGCGCTACGACCAGCCGACGGACTACGATGGGACCAATCCTCTGTCACTCAGTAATGGCCAGCAGCTCAATCGAGTGCATTCCGTGGTCCTGGGCCACACCTCCCTGGTGGGAACCGGCACCAACAGTTTCCGCGCAACGATGAACCGCACGAAGATCGAGAAGGCCAACGTCGAGACTTTCGACTGGCGGGATCTGGGCGTGAACGTGTATGTCCCGATACCAAAGCTGATGCTGGTCAGCGTCGCCAATGGCTTCAGCATCGGCGGAACGCCGACGCTTCCGGGCAAGTACAACACCACGTCCTTTCAGTTTGCAGATGACGTGAGCATCGTGCGTGGCCTCCACCAGATCGGATTCGGCGGGGAGTTTGTCAGCCAGCATTTCAACAGCATTTCGATGATGGGCGCCACCGGCAGCTTCAACTTCACCGGGCAGATCACGGGCACCGGGCTGGGCGACTTTCTGCTCGGGAAATCGACGTCGTTTGCGCAGGGCAACGCCAGGGTGAATTACAACCGCTCGAATTACACCGGCGCGTACATCCAGGATTCCTGGAAGGCCACGCCGGCGCTTGTGATTAATGCCGGAGTGCGATGGGAGCCGTACTTCCCGATATACAGCAAACGGCGGCAGGTCACGCATTTTGATCCTGACGCGTTCGCGAAAGGCACTCGCAGCACTGTTTACAAGAAAGCGCCGGCAGGCATGCTGTTTCCCGGTGACGCCGGAATTCCGCTGGATGGCATGGGTTTCGACCGCTTGCTCGACTTTGCGCCGCGAGTGGGACTGGCATGGGATCCAACGGGGCGCGGTAAGATGACCGTCCGCGCGTCGTATGGAATCTTCTTTGACCAGCCGAACCTCTGGCTGCCGTGGGGGTTCTCCCAAAGCGCGCCGTACGGCACGACGATCAATCTCGCCACGACGAGTTTTGCCAATCCATGGGAAAGCTATGCAGGAGGGAATCCATTCCCATTCACGGCAACGGCCGACACTCCGTTCCCGCTTCAAGGGCAGTTCCTGACTTATCCGCTGAACCCAAAGCATGTTTACAGCAATCAGTGGAACCTCAGTTTGCAGCGTGGCATCGGGACCGACTGGATGGTCTCGGTGAACTACGTCGGAAACAACGTGATCCACATGACCACTTCGGATCAGCCGAATCCCGCCGTCTACATGCCTGGCGCCACGCTGGGGAACCTTCCGCAGCGGCGCACCCTGTATCTCCAGAATCCGGCCGAAGGGCAGTATTACGGGAAGATCGATCAGTTGAAAGATGACGGTACGTCCACGTATAACGCCGGACATATTTCCGTACAACGGAGGCGGAGCGGCGGACTGACGTTGCAGGCGAATTACACGTGGTCGCACTGCATCGCAGATTATTTTGATGCTTTTGTCGGAGGTCCTGCGGGCCGAAGCTATATGGTGCCCGGCAATCGGGGATTGGATCGGGCAGGCTGCGGCTCCGACCTGCGGCATTCCTTTAATGGTTCATCGGTGTGGGCAACGCCAACGATTTCGTCCAATCCGGTGTTGAAGGCTTTGCTGAGTGACTGGCAAGTGTCGGGCATCGTCAGGCTATCGACCGGTAGTTATTTGACGCCCGTTACCGGAGTCGATGGCGCGCTGACGGGCCAACAGGATCAGCGGCCCAATCAGGTGCTCGCTAATGTCTTCCAGGCCAACAAGAACAATGATGTCTGGGTCAATCCGGCGGCATACGCGGCTCCCGCGGCGGGAACGTACGGTAACGCCGGCAGGCTGAGTGTTCTCGGTCCTGGAATTATCCGGATCGACATGGGCCTCACCCGAACGTTCCAGGTTCGTGAGGGGCAAACAATCCAAATCCGCGCGGAGGCTTTCAACCTGCCGAACCATGTGAACCCGGGCAATCCAACGATGACTCTGAACAACCAGAACTTCGGCAAGATATTGTCGGCCGGTGACCCCAGGCTGGTGCAACTCGGATTGAAGTACTCGTTCTGACAGTGCGGATATGCCTGACATTGTTCTCAGCACGCTTAACGCGAAATATATCCATACCGCGTTTGGCTTGCGCTATCTGCTCGCCAACCTGGGTGACCTGCGGCTACGCGCTGCCCTCCTGGAATTCGATATCAACCAGCGCCCGCTCGACGTCGCGGAGGTATTGCTGGCGCAGAATCCGCGCATCATCGGCCTGGGCATTTACATTTGGAATGTCACGGAATCCACCAGGCTGGTTGCAGCGCTCAAACAGATCCGCCCCGAGTTGATAGTCGTCCTCGGTGGACCCGAGGTCAGTTTTGAAACAGATCGTCAGGAGATCATTGATCTTGCTGACCACACAATCACGGGCGAAGCAGATTTGAAATTCGCAGAAGTGTGCCGAACGTTGCTCTCGGATCCAACCTCGCGCCTTCCCAGGATCATTCCCGCCGACCTGCCGCATCCCAAAGACCTCCGTCTGCCCTACGATCTTTACACCGACGACGATGTGAAGCATCGCGTGGTTTATGTGGAAGCTTCGCGCGGTTGTCCGTTCGCTTGCGAATTTTGCCTGTCGGCGCTCGACGTGCCGGTCCGGCAGTTTCCCCTGCCCGTCTTGCTTGAACAATTGCAGGCGCTGCTCGACCGGGGATTGCTGCAGTTCAAGTTTGTGGATCGCACCTTTAATCTGAATCCATCAACGAGCCGCGCCATTCTCCAATTCTTTCTTGACCGGCTGCGGCCCGGTCTGTTTGCGCACTTTGAGATGGTGCCCGACCGCCTGCCGGAACCGCTGAGGGAGATCATTGCAAAGTTTCCGCCTGGTACCCTGCAATTTGAAGTGGGCGTTCAAACACTCGATGCGGTCACCGCAAAGAACATCAGCCGCCAGCAGGATTATTCACAACTCGACGAGAACTTTCGATTTCTCCGCGAAAAAACGGGCGTTCACATCCACGCGGACCTGATCGCCGGTCTTCCGGGAGAGACCATTGAGAGCTTCGCCGCAGGCTTCGATCGCCTTGTGGCGTTGCGTCCCCAGGAGATTCAGGTGGGTATCCTGAAGCGTCTCAGAGGTACGCCCATTGTTCGTCACGACTCAGAATGGCAGATGGTCTATAGCCATCAACCGCCTTACGAAATCCTGCAAAACAAACTGCTCGATTTTGCGGCCATGCAACGGTTGCGCCGCTTTGCGCGATACTGGGACCTCGTGGCCAACAGCGGCAATTTTGTCGAATCCACGCCCTTGATTTGGTCGGCCTGGTCGGTCGGCGAGGGATCGCCCTTTTGGTCGTTCTTACGATTCAGCGACTGGCTCTTTGGCCGGATCGGACGCAATCACTCGATCGCCCTACCCCACCTCGGGGAGTCGATCTTCCGCTATCTCACCAGCGAATTGGGCGTCGCCACCGATCAAGCGGCTCACACCCTTTGGGATGACTGGCAACGCGGAGGCCGTCATGAAAGACCTGCCTTTTTGCAGGATCACATTTCCGACTCGGAAGTAAGAGTGGCCCGAGTGCGGCTGGTTGGGCCCAAGCGGCAGTCGCGCCATCTCACGACAGCAAGGGTCTGATTCCCAATTTCCAATGACCCACCATGACTGGAAATCGCCGTTGCGGATAAGCGGGGAGCCACAACTATGGCGGATCCGGACAATGTTGGCCAAAATGATTCACCCTTTAGGCGCTCAACCTTGCCTTTCAGATTCGGGTCGGATCGAAACTCCACGAGATACTGTGCTAACTCAACGATCTCGACCACGTGCCGATCCACACGGGCACTTCGAAGATAGCGGCGAAGCGGATTCTTGAGGGGCGTCAGTATCGCTTCCTCCAATTCCTTCGGGAGAATCATGGCTCTACCCTCCAGCGTCTCGCCGACGATATAGGCGCGACATGTTTCTCTTGTCATCGAACTGGGTTGAAAAGCATCGGTAGACCTTATGGGAACATCCTGATGTGTATGAACCACGATTGCGGTGTGAAAAACACCTGGCGCGGCGTCAGTGATCGTCTATGAGGCAGATTTCTTCACTGAAATTCGTGACCGCGGCGATTCGGCGCTTCTCCACGCTTGCCCCGCACATACACGAGAAGTAAACTACCCATATGAAATCCGTAACGCTCAAAGCGCACTACGACGGCAAGCATATCGTGCTCGACGAACCGTTCGAGATTCCTGAGAATGCGCCCTTGGCAGTTACTGTGCTCTCACCCGGAACTCTTGAAGCTGATCGTGAGCAAGAACGGGCGAGTTGGGCAGCCCTTGGAGCACGGAGCCTCGCACGGGCCTATGGCGACGACGAGCCGGAGTACACTGTCGCCGACCTCAGACCGTGACTGAGGGTGAAGTCACCTTAACTCTTCTTCCGCAGGCGGATGGGCGCACGAAGCCACGCCCTGCGATCTTGCTTCGCCAATTACCGCCCTTCAGCGACTGGCTCGTCTGCGGTGTCAACACTCAGCTTCATCATGAAGTTGCCGGATTCGACAACGTTATCGATCCGTCGCATTCGGATTTCGGTGGCAGTGGGATTAAGGCGCCTTCATTAATCCGACTTGGGTTTCTTGCCGTGCTGCGTGAGAATTCTCTGATGGGGGTGATAGGCTCAATCTCCCCCGAGCGTCACGCAATGCTCTTGCAGCGTCTAGGAAACTTTCTCCAACCGCATAGCGGATAGGAATTTCCAACGCAGTGAGCCGTGTATGGATGCGGCATAATGGGGCGTTATGTAAACCAGCGCGCGGCCACAGGCCGCCACGCGAACCGACACTGTATTCGCCGGTGTATTTCGTTGCGGTTTCGGGCACGTTGCGCACATTCCTCACGGAGCGCCTGGAACGCCGTTTCTCGCGCTGTCGTCCGGAACGTTGACACGGCAGAGATCGTTTTGGAGGTAGGCAACCATGACAAGCGAAAGACGCCTCGCCACGCCCGAGATGTACGATGCAGCCGCCAACCCGCGAGTCTCTTCGTTCGCCGCCCAACTCGACGATCAGTTCGCTGCCCTGAAGAAGAACATCGCCGGTTTGGAAACCCGTCATCTCGAGTGGCAACTTCATCCCGGCGTCAACACCATCGGTATGCTCCTGGCGCACCTGGCGGTCGTGGACGTGTGGTGGCTGCAGATCGCACCACGCGAAACGCCGGAGAGTGAGGCGGACGGCGTGATGCGGGGCATCATCGGGATAAGCATGGACGACGACGGCCTTCCGCTCCCCGCCGGGGGCCTGCATCCTGCATCCCTCGATGGGAAGCAACTCGAAGAGTACCTGCGCATGATTGATGCAGCGAGAGCCGCCTCTCACGCCGAACTCCGTCAGTGGCGCGACGCCGATCTTGCAGGAACCTATCGCCTGAGGGACCGCGTCATTTCAAGGGAATGGACGCTCTATCATGTGCTCGAACATTTCAGCAGCCATCACGGACAGATCCTCCTGCTGAAACACTTCATGAGCGACGCCGGCCTGCTTCCCGCCTGAGCCCCAATGTGCCCTTTCCGTGCGTCCCATGGCGCGCGTTGCGCGGGAAGGTGCTGGTCTGTTGGGCTGGGCGCGTCTCGGTTCCGGAAGTAAACGCCTTCAGGCTTGAGGAGTTTGTCCAACGTCTTCCTCCCGGCGCTCTGTGTAGTCCTTTCAGTGGAGAGGAAGCCGATAGACACGCATCGCGGTATCGTGGAACATTGCGGAGCGCTCGGCCGCCGAAAAATCCTTTGTCAGCTTCTTGAACTGGTTCCACAGCGCCGTATAGGAACACGAGAGTCTATCGACCGGAAAATTGCTCTCGAACATGCAGCGCGACGGGCCGAAGTGATCGATCATATAAAGGTACCAGTCGCGGTTGGCCCTAAGCAGTTCGTCAGACGTGGGCGGTTGTTTCCGCTCGTGCCAGCCATAGCCGTTGACTATCATCTGTATGCCACCTACCTTGGCCACGACGTTCGGGCACCCCGCCAGTTCCGCGACCATGGGCTTCCACGCCGCGAACACCTCATCGCGCCGTCCGGCGTAAGTTCCGACTCCGATCGGTCCCCCCAGATGGTTGAATATGATCGTCGTATCCGGAAAGGCCCTCGCAAGGTTGGTTAGCTCCCCGATTTGGGTGTGGTAAACCCAACCCTCGAACGTCAGCCCATACGTGCGCAGGTACGCAAAACCGCGCCTGAAGCCGGTGTCGAGAAGCAGATGCTGCTGCACGCTCGGTACGCCCGGAAGAGGTGCGGTGACGCTTCCACCAGGAAGCACACCTGGCTCTGCCCACGCCGCGCGGTGGCGAATGCCGCGGAAGCGCTGTCGGCTCGCGGCGATCTGTGCCTCGAGCACGGCCGCGACGCGGTCGCCCAGCCGCAGATCCGCCGCACCGACGATACCTGCGGCCGCGCGCAGGTCGCCGTAGCGGCCGCTGGCGCTCTCCGCAGCCGTGCCTTGCACAAACTCGGTCTCGCCCACAACCCGGAATTCTTCCGGGCCATCGGCGCGATACATCGATCCGCATTCAATAAACACCGTCTGGCGCACATTATGCCCCTTGGTGTCCGCAGCCAGCTGCTCGAGAAGGTAGCGTTGAGGCATGCGCTGGGGTACATCCCATAGGTGGTGATGAGGGTCGATGATCGGCAAACCTGGTTCCAGCACTTCCTCCCTGGTCAGCGCAAGCCAATCTTCATAGGCTGCCGGCGTGGGTGAGTTCTGGGCGCTGGCATTTCCTCGCCCAACCTGCGCCGTCGCAACAAGCACTGCAGCATGTTTCAAAAAGCCGCGACGGCCAATGGAGGTTTTCTCAGTCTTCGCCATTTCTACAATCCTCCCGTCAGTCTTTTTGGCTGCAAACGTGATTGATGCAACGCTGCGCACTCAATGCAAAAATTGAATTTGGGAAAGCTGGCCGGACGATATCGTTGCCGCCTGGGCAAGTCAAAGGAAATGCGGTCAGATGATCATGACCTTCCGCTTTACCATTCAAAAGCCGCCATCAGCACCGATTTCGACAATGTCGAGCATCACGGCTTTCACTTTTTGACAGGCCCGAAAACTTGGTTCGGATACGGGTTGGCGGTCGGCCGCTGTACGACGTTAAACGGGAAATTCACGGCTTCATGGCAGGAGTTGCAGGAGTTCGAAAATGGCCGTGAGTACTACCAATTGGACGGCAGAGATCTTCGACCTCCGGTGAACCCGATTGCGATGCCTTCACGGGAGAGTCTTCAATTTCATGCCGAGCAGAAATTTAGGTAGGGCATCTCCTGAAGGCCGAATACGAAATGACGGGATCGCCAATATGGAATGAAGCCGCAAATTCGTGCCTGAGGCGGACTTATATAGGATTTGACCCGTCCTGACCCATGACCGATAAACTCTAGGACTAATGAATGTCGGGTTATTGAAAAGCGCGGTTTTGCGCCGATGTCCTCAGCGATACCGCCGGGGCTCTGAAAACCTGTGAGCGGATTAACTGCCAAGAAGGCACTGATCTTCAGAATCACGCATATTGAGAATCTGCCATGGATTCTCCAGAACGGTTTGCATTGTCGAAACTCGGGGCGATTTGATCCGAATTGCCGAGATATTGGAAACCCCGACCTCATCGCCAGACGAGCACACCGGGCAGTACCAATCGATCCCGGCGGAACGTTAAGTGATTACGTGCCGTTTTACTTCACGCCTTATTCTCCAATGCTTTTGAACATACAGACCGGATACGGTGGATTGCAAAAAACTCCGATGTCCGACATCGTCATTTTAGCGTCGTCACTCCGCAAGGCCTCGGAACTAGACATCCCTTTCGTCTTCACCGACCGACATGCCTATCTCGCGACCGCAGAGTTCTTCAACGAACTCGAATCTCTCGATCACATCGATTGGGGTATCCTTCAAAAGAAAGACTTTAAGAGAGATCCGGAGGATCCTTCAAAGTTCGAAAAGTATCAGGCGGAAGCCCTGATACACGGGGCACTCCCGGTCGACGCGCTAATCGGCGTTGTTTGTCACGGATCCGAGCAACAAACTCGCATCGGACCTCATCTGGAAGCACTCAAGTTGAGAATACAAGTCACTGTTCGACCTAATTGGTATTTCTGATGATTCATTTCACGACAGGAAATCTTCTCGAGGCCAAGGCTGAAGCTCTGGTGAACACGGTGAATACCGTGGGCGTCATGGGTAAAGGAATCGCCTTGATGTTTAAGGAGGAATTTCCCGAAAACTTCAAAGCATATGCCGACGCATGCAAGAAGGGGGAAGTGCGAACTGGTCGGATGTTTGTTACGGAACGGAGTGCCGTTCTCGGGCCGCGCTGGATCATTAACTTCCCGACCAAGCGAAATTGGATCCATCCAAGCAGAATGGAATGGATCGTAGAAGGTCTGGAGAATCTCAAGAAGGTCATTGTCGGCAAGCACATTCAATCCATCGCTCTGCCTCCTTTAGGCGCAGGCAATGGAGGGTTGGAATGGCGAGCCGTTCGAGAGACCATTCAGAAGGCTCTTCAGGAGCTCGCTGATGTCGACGTGATCGTTTATGAGCCCACGGCGCAGTATCAGAACGTCGCCAAGCGTGAGGGTGTCCAGGAGTTGACGCCAGCTCGTGCTCTTATCGCGGAACTCGTACGTCGTTATTGGATTCTTGGAATTGAATGTTCGCTCTTGGAAATACAAAAATTGGCATGGTTTTTGGAACGTGTCATAGAGGAGCGCCATCTGGACAATCCCCTGGATTTGCGGTTCGAGGCAAACCGGTATGGACCGTACGCTGACCGCCTGATGCACTTGCTGAATGCTTTAGACGGCAGCTATCTGCACTGCGACAAGCGTCTAAGAGACGCAGGACCAACAGATGTAGTTTGGTTCGAAGACAGTCAAAAAGAGCGAGTCCAGCTTTATTTGAATAGCGAAGCGAAGTCGTATCGAGAGACGCTCGACATAACCGCCCGGGTTATCGACGGATTTGAGTCTCCCCTCGGGTTGGAACTCCTTTCCACCGTGGATTGGCTGTTGTTTAGAGATGGGTGCGAGCCAACGCTAGCCGGTATTAAAGTCGGCTTAAAGAACTGGAAGGGTGGCGGTGCTCCTGCCCGCCGCAAACTGAAGCTTTTCGATGACCGACTCATCGGTCTTGCACTCAAACGTCGTGCTGAGGTCCCCATCTCTTAGTTCCAGAATCCTCAGTGGCCACTTCAAAACCAGCCAACGGTGGCCACCCCAAAACCGGCCAACGAGTGAGCCCAGGACGAGGTTGTAGTTTTACCCGTTTGTCTCCTGAGCGGAAAATCGGCATGACCGCATGGAATTTCGCACCGAGTTGAGCGAATACCAAAAGGTCCGCGAGCGGCACAACTGGTGATGCGGGCCTTCTGCCGCCATATATATAATGTCGGCACCTCACGGTTTGTGAAGCGATCGATTGGAAAAGGAGCGACGTAGCGATGGCGAAAGTTGCATTTATAGGTCTTGGTGTAATGGGCTACCGTATGGCCGGTCATCTGGCCAAACGGGGTGGCCATGAACTCACGGTCTTCAATCGCACGGCTGTGAAAGCCGAAAAATGGGTGGCGGAGCATGGAGGGAAGGCTGCGGCAACGCCAAGGGCCGCGGCCGAGGGCGCCGACTTCATCTTCACCTGTGTCGGTAATGATGATGATCTTCGCTCGGTCACGATTGGGACCGCCGGGGCGTTTGCCGGCATGAAGAAGGGTGCGATCTACATCGACAACACCACCGTTTCGGCGACCGTAGCGCGTGAACTTTATGCCGCTGCAAAAGACAAGGGCTGCGGCAGCCTCGATGCTCCGGTATCCGGCGGCCAGGCCGGCGCCGAAAGCGGCCAACTGACCGTGATGGCCGGAGGCGACAGGGAAACATTCGACCGAGCGAAGCCGGTCATCGATTGCTATGCCAGGATGGTGGGACTCATGGGACCCGCGGGCGCAGGTCAACTTACCAAGATGGTCAACCAGATCTGTATCGCCGGAGCCGTCCAGGGGCTTGCCGAGGGTATTCATTTCGCCAAGAAGGCAGGCCTCGACATCGAACAGGTGATTGGCGTCATCTCGAAAGGGGCTGCCCAGTCCTGGCAAATGGAAAACCGTCACAAAACGATGGCGGCGGGCAAGTTCGATTTCGGTTTCGCCGTTGACTGGATGCGCAAGGATCTGGCGATCAGCCTGGAAGAAGCTCGGAAGAACGGCTCGAAGCTTCCTCTCGCCGCTCTCATCGACCAGTTTTACGCCGAGGTCCAGGCGATGGGTGGCAGGCGCTGGGACACATCCAGCCTCATCGCCCGGCTGGATCGCGATTAAGCACAAAGGGTTCGGCGCAGAAGTGAACTTATTGATTCTAAGAGCAGGAGACGGGGATCGAACCGGCGACGTCCAGCTTGGGAAAAAGCGCCGCAATTGCTGCTTCAACTACACGCGTTTGAGGGTTAAGCTTGGCACCTACGTCAACTATCGGTTTGCCTGAGGAGAACGAAATGAGGAATTCTTTGGTTCAGTGCGTGTGCGGCCTTCTGGCCGTCCTGGGTTTGATATTTGTTCCGGCCCAGGCCGGAGCTCAGGCCGCGCGTGGCGGGACGCCAGTTCCAATGGCGGCCGGCCCGATACCGGTCACTGCGGACTCCTATCCGCAAATGACGGTCAGCCGGATACAGCAAGTCGTGGATCTTGCCGGGGCCGGTTATGTCGAGGAGGAGTTTTTCGTCAGCGGATCGGGCAATGCCTATGATTGGGCCCAGGACGGAAGTCTGAGCGTCCTCGCCTCGGGTCTGCCGTATACGACGCGAATTATGGTGCGGCGTCCTGTCAACGCGTCCCGCTTCAGCGGGAACGTGGTCGTTGAGCTGATCAACAATTCCCGGACTTACGATTGGCCGATGGCATGGAGCGTC